>NZ_JBSSCV010000005.1:0-119878 GCF_054060065.1 Thermostichus sp. MS-CIW-37
GTCAGGACTTGGGTCATGGTTCTATCATAACTTCCGCATTCCTCCCGACACTGACCCTACGGGTACAGTGCGGGGCTCCTGCGATTTCTAGCTGAGATAGCCGCCGACAGCAAGCGCAGCGATATCTCTGGGCTTTTCCAGAAGACGCCTTTCACCTGCTCCTATTCAAGGCACTTAGTCGTTTCAGGTTAGAGTGAGGCGCCTGAGCTATTGAGAAAAGCCTTTGGCCGCGTGCGTTCAACGTTTTAGGGGTGGGTGCAGCGTCCTAGTTTGAATCCAAATGACCCTAGATGTTAGAGAGGGGGCCCTAATTTTCACCAAAGTTCAATTTTTCAGTTCTCTCGGCGCACAGCGCTCTCATGCCACTTGCCCAACACCCTGTCGGATAGAGCACTTAAGGAAATAAAGATCAGGATCCCCAAGCCGGTGACCAAGATCAAGGCCGCAAACATGCGGGGCACCTGCAGGTTGAAGCTGGAGATCAAGATCTGGTAGGCGATCCCGGCCCGCTGCCCGCCAGTACCAGCGACAAACTCCGCCACCACCGCCCCAATCAAAGAGAGGCCACCGCTGATGCGCAGGCCCCCCATGAAATAGGGCATGGCACTGGGTAGCCGCAAGTAGATCAACGTTTGCCAGCGGTTGGCCTTGTACAGTTGGAACAGGTTGAGCAGGTTGTGATCGACGCTGTTCAGCCCCAGAGTGGTGTTGGAAAGAATCGGGAAAAAAGCCACAATCCAGGCGCACACCACCATCGCGGCAAAGGTGTTGTTGCGCAGCCAAATGATGATCAGCGGGGCGATGGAGACAATGGGCATCGTCTGTAAAATCACCGCATAGGGGAAAAAGCTGCGCTCAATCCACTTGCTCTGGGTGAACACAATCGAGACCAAAAGCCCCGACACTGTGGCAGCCAAAAAGGCCACCACCGTAATTTGCACAGTGATCAACAGGGAAGGAAAAAGCGTTCCCCAGTCGCGGATGAGGGTTTGCACCACCAAAATCGGCCCCGGCAAGAGGTAGTGGGGCACTCCTGTTACCCGCACCGCCACTTCCCAGCCCACCAAGAAGAGGATCCCGACGATAAGGGGGGCAATCACTTCCAGGTTGAACCAACGGCCCAGATTCAACCCCTTTGCAGGCACCCCTGAGCCGGCACTCGGTATGTCTGCCTCATCCGTGGGTTGGGATCCGAGTTTTTCTCCAACTGCGCCGGTCAGCTTGGGCAGAGACCAATCTGGCCAATGGAGAGGCCAGCTCTCCCCCAAGCCAACAAGGGATCCCAGCCAGCGGCGCAATGGGTCGAGAAGGTGGACAAACGGGTCGAACATATCGTGAGGTTGGGGCATCAAGGGACTTACGCAACAGAGAGAACACCGCTAAGCCAGGGATCCCATCAGCGCAAACGTCCAGCAGAGAGGGGGCGCAAATAGGGGGGATCCTGAGCTGAGCCGTGCATGGCCTCGTGCAGACGGGCCGACACTTCACGGCAGTAGTTGTTGTAAAGGGAAGAGGTGCGAAAGTCTTCCGAGCGGGGATAGGGCGCATCGATGGGAATATCGGCTATCACCCGCCCTGGGCGAGCCGCCATCACCACCACGCGGTTGGACAGGTAGACGGCCTCGTAAATGTTGTGGGTAACAAAGATCACTGTCCAGCGCTTTTCTTGCCACAGCTCCAACAGGTCGCTGTTCAACTTGCTGCGGGTGATTTCATCCAGAGCTCCGAAGGGTTCATCCATCAGCAACACCTGCGGCTTGGTTACCAGGGCGCGAGCAATGGAAACCCGCATGCGCATGCCGCCCGATAGCTCGCGGGGAAAACTGCGCTCAAACCCCTGCAGGCCCACCCGTTGTAGAGCTTCCAAGACATCTCGATCGGCTTTTGGCTTGGGCTCACCTGCCAACTTCAAGGGCAGACGCACATTGTCCATCACCGTTGCCCAAGGCATGAGAGCCGGTTCCTGAAACACAAAGGCCAACTTGGGTTCCCCTTGGGGAGCATCCTTCTCAAGATTTTGCCCCCATTCGATAGAGCCTGTGGTCAGATGCCCCAGACCCGCCACCAACCGCAGCACCGTGCTTTTCCCACAGCCGGATGGCCCCACCAAGCTGACAAACTGCCCTTCTTGGATGGTCATATTCATGTCCTGCAAAGCCACCGTGCCATTGGAATAGACCTTGCTGACATGGTTGAGGGTGATGACAGGGGCAGGCATGGCTGGCAATTCCCGGAGCAGAGGAAGCACACACTTTCAAAATAACCCTCTCTGCCGCCTCTGCTTGGTAGGCGTAACTACAACTCTTTCCCTCAGAACCGGTTTCCAGAGAGTTTCTCACGGAAAGCTTGCGATGACCCAAATCGGAGCAGCAAGTCGGTATGATGTTGCCGACCACCCTCTGGCCAAGGAACACATGGGATCCCCATTTAAACCGGTTGCAGGTGCTGTTACAGCCCCGCGAGGATTTCGAGCCGCTGGAGTGGCCGCTGGCCTCAAGCCCTCAGGAGCTGCGGATCTGGCTTTGATCGTTTCCGAGTGCGATGCGGTTGGGGCAGGCGTTTTTACCACCAATCAGGTCAAAGCAGCCTGTGTTACCTACAACCAAGGGATCCTCGCCCAACAGCAGCTGGTGCGGGCCATCCTCTGCAATGCTGGGCAAGCCAACGCCTGTACCGGACAAGAAGGAGAGCGCAACAACGCCCAACTGGCCCTCTGGGTGGGAGAACGGTTGGGGATCCCGGCCCATCAGGTGCTCACGGCCTCCACAGGGGTCATCGGGCGACAACTGGAAATGCCGAAAATCCAAGCAGCCCTGCCTGGCCTTATCGACAGCCTCTCTCCAGAGGGGGGGGAGAGCGCCGCCCGCGCCATCATCACCACCGACTTGGTGACCAAAAGCGTTGCCCTGCAGGCCGAGATCGACGGGTACACCGTCAGGGTGGGGGGCATTGCCAAGGGATCCGGCATGATCCACCCCAACTTGGCCACGATGCTGGCTTTTTTAACCTGTGACGCGGCTGTGGATCCCCGCCTGTGGCAGCAGATCCTCAAGCAAGCTGCCGACCTCAGCTTTAACCAAATCACGGTGGATGGGGATACCAGCACCAACGACATGCTCTTGGCCCTGGCCAACGGCCAAAGTGGGATCCCACCCCTGCAAGCCGGCACAGAAGCTGCCCAGACCTTAGCGGAGATGGTCAACCAAGTTTGCATTCATCTGGCCAAGGCCATTGCCCGCGATGGGGAAGGAGCTACCAAGCTGCTGGAAATTCGGGTGTGTGGGGCTGTGGATGATGCGGCAGCCCGACACATGGCCCGTGTGATCGCCAGCTCTCCCTTGGTGAAGGCGGCAGCTTTTGGCAACGATCCCAACTGGGGACGGGTGGCAGCCGCCGCCGGACGGGCCGGGATCCCTTTTGACAGCCGCCGGTTGGATATTCGTCTGGGGGATTTTCTGCTCATGCAGGCGGGAATGCCCCTGGCTTTCGATCGCAAGGCGGCCTCTGAGTACTTGAAAGGGGATCCGGTGACCTTTACCGTGGATCTCCATCAGGGATCCGGCCAGGGCGTGGCCTGGGGCTGCGATCTCAGCTACGATTACGTGCGCATCAACGCCGAATACACCACCTAATGGGGGATCCCAGCCATGACCACCGAATCGAACGCAAATAACGGCTTTTCTACCGAAGCCCAAGCGGCTTTGGCCAAAGAAGCGAGGCTTTCCCTATCCGGCTGGCAACAATGAGTCGAGGCTTAGCCTTGGTTTCATGCCACCAACATCCGCAACGCACCGGCCCACAACCTGGTGCAACTGGGCATTGGTGGCTGGCAAGTGCCACGGCAAGGGGTGAAGGTGTGCCGGGAGCGGGCCACCCACATCCTCACCGTTACCGACATCACCGAAATGGGCTTGGATGCAGCCGCCGATTTCGCCCTCGAAAAAGCCCTAGACGGCACCGATTGTGTGTACATCAGCTTCGATATCGACTGCATCGATGCCGGCTTTGTGCCGGGTACAGGCTGGCCGGAGCCCGGTGGGCTGCTGCCGCGGGAAGCGCTCTACTTGCTCAAGCGCATTGTGCGGGAAGCACCGATCTGTGGCCTGGAGGTGGTGGAAGTCTCTCCCCCCTACGACATTAGCGATATCACAGCTCTAATGGCCACCCGAGTTATTTGCGATACGCTGGCCCATTTGGTGGTATCTGGGCAACTGCCGCGCCGAGAGAAGCCCGCCTACATCCACCCGGAGGCGACGCCAGAAATGGCCGGCGACTGGAGGTAAGAGATGCACGAGACCGACATGACCCGCGCCTTGATCCAAACACTACGTGACTGGTGGCAAAGTCAGCCGGGACAGCCTCAGATCGCTCGGGTGCACCTGGTGGTAGGACAGTTCACCTGTGTAGAGCCGGCCAGCCTAACCTTTGCCTATGCCGCACAAACCCAGGGTACTTTCCTACAGGGATCCCAGTTGGTCATCCGGGAAACGCCGCTCATTGCCTATTGCCATCCCTGCGGCCAAGAATACAAGCCAGAAATAGGCCGGCGCTATGCTTGCCCCAACTGCGGATCCCCGATGGAAGAGATTCGCTCGGGCCGAGAGCTGAAAATTGACTACATCGAGATTGACTACATCGAATGTTCAACAAACTTCACCCCACCGGCGCAACCAGAAGTCGCCTAGGCCGCTCCAAAGCTAAGTCCCAGAAGGACAGCTGCTCCCAAGCTGAGGATGAACATCAAGCCGGCAGGCATTAACGTTCGGGTTTTGCGGTAGCGCAGGGCGAATACGATAGATCCCAGCACTGTCGTCCCCAGGCCCAAGCCCAGCCCCCAGCGGGGATCCACCCCCAGCAGCCCATAGCTGACTCCGCTGAGGGCGGCCCCAACCAGCCGCAGAGAGCAAAGAGCAGAGAGGAAGGAGGAGAGATTTCTTCCTCTCACTCCTCTCTTCTCACTTCTCACTCCTCGCTCCTCGGTACTCAATTCGAGACCTAGTACGTGCCCTCAAGAAGGACAAGGTAAGAATTAGAGACGCATAGACCGTTACCGGGAAAACCGTTTCTTTCCTGTCGCTCTCAATAAGATAAAAAGTCTGACTCCAATCCAATTGACCCCAGTCCAAGAAAGAGCGAGGATGCCAACCATGAGTACGACTGCAACTGCCACCACCGTTGTCCGGGTGCCGATTGTGGATGCCACCCCGGAAAATGTGCAACCCTTCGGCCAACTTTTGGGGGACGATGTGACCAATCCTGGCCTGGGGATCCCCTTTTATCAGGAGCGTGTCCTGGAAGGACAAAACATCGACTTTCAGTACACCGGTAGAGCTGTTATCCGTACCGCCAAGATCCTGCCCGGCTATCCACCTGTGCTCTGGCTAGAGCGCCACATGCGTATGACCCAGTTGTTCGTCGGTCTGGGGCAAGAGCCGTTCATCATGGTGATGGCTCCTCCCAACCATCCCCAAGAAGCTCCCGATCTCGACAAAGTACAAGCCCTGCGATTCCCTGCCGGGCATGGGCTGCTGCTGCACCTCGGCACGTGGCACGATTTCCCCATTGCCTGCGAGCGCCCCGTTGTGGTGCTAACCGCCAACTCCGAAGAAGTGGTGGAAGCCCTGGCCAGCATGGAAGATGCCCACGAAATGAATCAGGGAGATGTATTCAAAATTTCCCTCCCCCAACGGCTAAAAGCGGAGATCCACCTAGAGCTGGTCTGAATGCAAGTCCGGATCCCTGAATCTCTACAGGATGCCAAAGCCTCAGTTCTACAAAGTGGCGCTCTATCAGCCTTTGGCTGGATAGGGGACTCTTCGCCTTAACTGGGCCTTAACTAGGGCCAGACTCTTGTACCGAAACCTCCCTTTGGACCCTTCTTCCCCTGCAAGGGTCTAAGTATTCGAGAACACCTATTCTTACACACAAAAGCTTCGAGACAAGTTCAGAGAGAAATGCCTCTAGGCAAGAAAGGCTACCTGAGATTCTGCCGACAGGCGTCTTTAGGAGGGCCGTATTCAGCGGGAAGATTCACAAACGTCGGCAGCGTTGGCATCTGGAGGGAGTTGCTCTATATTAAATCAGCTAGCATATTCGATATTTGCCAGAATTTAAGTTATTGTGAGAGCTGACATGCCATCCAATTGGTCAGACATCCATCCTCCCAATCCTGGGCAAGGGTTGGGTTCAGCCCAGTCTGCGCCTTCCCATTGGAATGAGGGCTACAGGGGAGAAGGCTCTCACGCCGAGTATAAGAGGAACGGATCTCAGACCAGAGCGGCGGATCGTCCAGAGGAGATCATGCCGAGCAATGCCGCAAAGATTAAGGTTGTAGGCGTGGGGGGTGGGGGTGGCAACGCGGTCAGTCGGATGGCGGCCAGCAACCTTGTGGGCGTCGAGTTTTGGAGCGTCAACACCGATGCGCAGGCCCTTGCCCAGTCCTCGGCAGTGAACCGCTTGCAAATTGGGCAGAAGCTGACTCGAGGCTTGGGTGCAGGCGGTAACCCGGCCATTGGCCAGAAAGCGGCAGAAGAATCCAGCGAAGAAATAGCAGCAGCCATCAAAGGAGCAGATCTGGTCTTCATTGCCGCCGGCATGGGGGGAGGCACGGGCACGGGTGGAGCACCCATCATTGCCCAAATTGCCAAAGCCAGCGGTGCCCTGACGGTGGGAGTGGTGACACGGCCCTTTTCCTTTGAGGGCAAGCGCCGCAGCAAGCAGGCCGAGGAAGGGATCCAAGCGCTGCGGGAGGCAGTTGATACCCTGATTGTAATTCCCAACGACAAGTTGCTTTCGGTGATCTCCGAGCAAACCCCTGTCCAAGAGGCTTTTCGCGTTGCTGATGATGTGCTGCGGCAGGGGGTGCAGGGCATCTCGGATATCATTCTCATTCCCGGCATGATCAACGTGGATTTTGCCGATGTGCGCAGCGTGATGGCCGATGCCGGCTCTGCCTTAATGGGAATTGGCATGGGATCCGGCAAATCTCGCGCCCGCGAGGCTGCCATTACCGCTGTATCTTCGCCGCTTTTGGAAACCTCCATCGAAGGGGCCAAAGGTGTCCTCTTCAACATTACCGGTGGGCCGGATTTGTCCTTGCATGAGGTCACGGTGGCTGCCGAGATCATCGCCGAGGCAGTGGATCCCGAGGCCAACATCATCTTCGGCACCGTCCAAGACGAGCGCATGCAGGGGGAAGTGCGCATCACGGTCATCGCCACCGGTTTCCAAGAGAAAGCCCGTCCAGCCGCCATCCCTGCTGCAACCAAAGTTTCTGCCTCCAACAAGTCAGGGGTTCGTAAGCCCACCCCCACGAGCCCTGAGCTGCCGCCTCGACAGCCCCCGGAGCCTGAGCCGCCGATGTCTGGAGGCTTAGATATTCCCGAGTTCTTGCGCCGCCGACGGCCCCCTTCGTAGAGTAGAGTGAAGGAATGCCGGTATCTTGGTGCCGGTTGTCAAGGGTGGGGAGTGCTTCGGGGTTAAGCCATGAACATTGTTGTCTTGGCGGGGGGTCGTTCGGCAGAACGTCAAGTCTCTTGGGTAACGGGTAAAGCCTGCAAGCGAGCTTTGGAGGATTTGGGCCACCGGGTGAAGATGATCGACCCAGAGGAGGATCTGCCGCTGCGCCTTTGGCAGGAACGGCAAGCCGGCTGCGATTTCGTTTGGATTGCCCTGCATGGCCCCGGCGGCGAGGATGGGGTGGTACAGGGGATGCTGGACTGGCTGGGCCTGCCTTACCAAGGATCCGGGCCGCTGGCCAGTGCCCTGGCCATGGATAAGCTGGTCTCCAAGCAGATCTTTCGCGCCGCAGGGATCCCTACCCCCGATTGGCGGGTTTGGGATGACCAAAACCCCCTCGCTTGGGCTGACTGTGCGGCAGAGTTGGGATCCCCACTGGTGATTAAGCCCAGCAACAACGGCTCGACGGTGGGCATCAGCATTGTCCGGGATGAGAGGTCATTTGCTCAGGGGCTGGAGTTGGCCCGCTCAGTCTCGTCGCGGATTTTTCTGGAGCGCTATGTTCCCGGAAAGGAGATCACCCTCTCGATCTTGTCCGGCCAAGTTCTTCCGGCCATTGAGATCATCCCCGCCCAAGGCGACTTCTACGACTACGAAGCCAAGTACGCACCCGGTGGCTCGCGGCATTTGATCCCCTGTTCCCTCAGCCCGGCAGGGTTGGCCCGCTGTGAGGCGGCAGGTCTGAAGGCCTACCAGGCGTTGGGGTGCGAAGGCTTGGCGCGGGTGGATCTGCGGGTGGATCCCGAGGAAAATCCTTGGGTGTTGGAGGTGAATACACTGCCCGGCATGACCCCCACTTCCCTCTGTCCCGATGCGGCGGCAGCTCTGGGGTGGACGTTCACCGAGTTGGTGGAGCGAATGCTGCAGGATGCCTTGCAAAAAGCCCAATTGACCGGATCCCGGCATCCTCAAAGTTCATCGGCGACTCTCGGCAACGCTCCCTGAGGCTTTTCCCAAGACAAGAACAAGAACCTTTACCCAGCTCTTTCAGAGAAGGGCAACCAGCAAAAGAATCACCCCAATTCCAACAATCAGTACAGCTCCCCCCAGCCACACCCAGGAGATGCGGGACCTGCTGCCTATGTCGGTTTTCCCGACAGGATTCTCCGGCGCAGGTTCAGGCTTTGAGTTGACCGAATCCGGGGCAACAACTGTCAGATCCTGCAGTAGGCGATCGCCTTTTTTTTCCAACAGAACTGTGGTTTCTTCTGAGGCCAGCAGCGGGTTCAACAAGGGGGCCGTTTGCTCCCACTCGTATTCAGAATGTCCCGACTCACGCCCGTACACCGTGACCTGCTCTAAGCCGGGCAAGCCCAACGCCCTGAGCTCCACCCGCACCCGCTCCGTGAGATGGGGGTAGTCCACTCGAGCCAGGGGGGGCCGATTCAGGAGAACGTGTAGATGACCTTGGCGGCGTTTGACCGCAATTCTGACCGGGGCAGCCAACCGAGCCTGCAACGCTCGGGCAATCTCAGCTTCGGTCATGGGGCAACATCCAAGGCATGCGAGTTAATTCTAATACAATCCTAGGGCAACGATGCAGAGGGTTACGGGGCCTCGGGGTAGAATGGGATGCGCGTTGGCGAAGAAAAGCAGAGCGTTCATCTTTTTCTCTCGCCGGATCCCTAGCCGGAAGTTCTATGCAGGAAAAAACCATTGTCCGCGATTATTTCAACTCCGTTGGCTTCGAGCGCTGGCGGCGCATCTATGGCGAAGAAGAAGTCAATTTCGTCCAAAAAGACATCCGCCTTGGCCATGCCCGCACGGTAGAGACGGTGTTGCAGTGGTTGGGGGATCCCTCGGGTTTACGCATTTGTGATGCCGGATGCGGGGTGGGCAGCCTCAGTTTGCCCTTGGCCACCAGAGGGGCGCAGGTGTTCGCCAGCGACATCTCGGAACAAATGGTGAACGAAGCACGCCGCCGCCAGCAAATGGAGTTGGGATCCACAGACAACCCACACTTTTGGGTCTCGGATCTGGAGGAATTGACGGGGGAATACGATGTCGTCATCTGCCTCGATGTGATGATCCACTACCCTGAAGCCGAGGCCCTGCGCATGCTAAAGCACCTGACCCGCCTGGCTCGGTCCCGCCTGATCTTCAGTTTTGCCCCCAAAACCCCCTGGCTGACGCTGCTGAAGAAAGTGGGAGAGTTCTTCCCCGGCCCCAGCAAAACCACCCGCGCCTATCAACACCGAGAGGCGATCTTAGTGAGCCAATTAACCGAATGGGGCTGGAAAGTGCAGCAGCGACAAACCATTCGCAGCCGCTTCTACTTTGCTTGGCTCCTCGATCTGGTTCGGTGACACTCGATCTAGTTCGTTAAACGGGAATGAAACATTTTCGTCTAGCTCCCCTCTCCCTCTGGCAGCGAGGCTGGGAGTAGGGGCAGCAGCGTGGAATGCTTGGGGAGTGTCTCAATCTAGTTTAAAAATGACTATAACGATCAGCTGAGGTTATCCAGTTGCTCCAGCAAATCGGGATCCGCCAGCTTTTGTAGGGCAAGCCGCGCGTCATCCCGCACCCCCCAATCGGGATCGCGACTGGCGCTGGTCAGCAATTGCCTTGTTAGCATCGTGTAAACAATGGGATCCTCGAGAGCCAGTTTCACCTGTTGCCCCAGGATCCCTAAGCTCCAGGCACAGTTGCCGCGTACCGCCGCGATTGGATCTTGAGCCAAACCCCGGCAGAGAGCTGCGGCCACCTCATGCAATGCCGGGCCGGGCAACACTTGCGCCTGAGCCAATTGTCCGAGGGCACTGGCAGCCCACAATCGCACTGCCGCGATATCCCCGGCCAACACTTCCAGCAACACCGGGTACGCCCGCGGATCCTTGGCATTGCCCAACGCCCACACCAAACCTTTGCGCACATAGCCGTTCCAATCCCAGCGCAAGCCCTCGATCAGAACCTCCACCTCAGTGGGATCCGGATTCCGACCTAGGGCATAGGCCGCTCCCACCCGCACCAACGGGCAGGGATCCCGGACTAGGGCCAGCAGGGGTTTAACGGCACGGGGTTCTTCGATCTCACAGAAGGCGCGGGCCGCCTGCATCCGCAAATAGGGATCCGGATCCTGCAACTGCTGCAGCATCAGCTCCACATCCACCTCCGGCGGCGAGTGAGGTGGCAGCTCGTCTAGGGGCTCAAGGGGGGAAAAAGCGTCTTCTTGCATGAAAGGGTGCCCAGGTGTTGGCGGAGGGGACGAGGGCAAAACTTGCCCTTCCTCAAGGCAAAAGCCAGAGCCACAACAACCAAACCAGCAGCAGAGTTGCTGCCCATCATAAACTGCCGGGATCCTCCATCTGATCTGCTCTTTCCGGTTGGGATCCCGGCACCCTAAGCAAGTCCGCTCCTTCCAACACCCGCGCCGAGCGGATCACATCTCCCACCTGGATGCGCTCCACCCACTCCATCCCCTCGGTGACGTAGCCGAACACGGCATAGCGCCCGTCCAAAATCGGCAGAGCAGAGAGGGTGATGTAAAACTGGGAAGAGGCTGAGTCAAGTGGGCTAGAACGGGCCATGGCCACCGCCCCCAAACGATGGGGCAAGAGCAACTTACTCAGAGCAGCGGGATCCTGGATCAAGGTGTTGTAGCGGGGGTAGGGTTCCCCACGCAGCTGAATTTCCAGGGGGATGGTGCGCAGGCGGTTGCTCCCCGGCTCTGTTGCACCCCCTGTACCGTCACCACGGGGATCCCCACCCTGCACCACAAAAGGCTGCGGATCCTTTTCCACCCGATGGAAGGTGAGGCCATTGTAAAAGCCCCGCTGAACCAAATCCACGAACTGGCCGCCGGTCAGGGGTGCCGCTTCCCCGTGGATCGCCAAGATCACCTTGCCTACCCCCTCAGCAGTTTGCACCTCCATCTCCACCACTGCCTTCCCTTGCAGTTGCGGGCGGCTAGCATAGGCCGCCGGGATCCCAGAGGGGGATTCTGAGAGGGGGGGTGTACTGCGACAAGCCAACAGCCCGAGACAGAGGTATCCCAGAACTAAGCCCACTCCCACTCTGCAGCGGCTCATTCGCCCCAGCTTGGCGAATTTCATCTGCCCCTTCTCCCTTTTTCAATCCGATCTCCCACCCTTCCGGCGCTGCTCCCATCGAGATCTCTTAGCCCGGGGGGGATCCCTATTTGGATGCTTTAGATTCGCTGCGACAGTCCCAACTGCAAGGTGACGCTTTGAGCGCCATTGCTCACCCTCACACCGTAGGGGCTGATGGAGGTAACCCGCCACTCTGCTTTCACCGCATGGCCAACAGCCACCTGCCGCACCACGTTGTCGATCAAGATCAGAGCCTTGGGGGCACCTGGATCGTGGATCAATCCCACCAGCTTCATTTGCGGCACAGGCTGGGGTGGGATCCGCGCTCGCACCGGAGGCGCAGGTGCCCTGGGGGGAGAAGGAGCGCCGACCCCTCTTGAAGCAAGAGGAGCGGCAACAGTCGGCGGTTTTGCCGGTTCGACCAAGACAGCCTTCGCCAA
Source organism: Thermostichus sp. MS-CIW-37 (assembly GCF_054060065.1). Taxonomy (NCBI): domain Bacteria; kingdom Bacillati; phylum Cyanobacteriota; class Cyanophyceae; order Thermostichales; family Thermostichaceae; genus Thermostichus; species Thermostichus sp. MS-CIW-37. The sequence goes on from NZ_JBSSCV010000005.1 coordinate 12,008, forward strand.
ATCGCTGGGGGGAGTTTCAGGATTTTCATCCACCTCAGCAACGGAGGAAAGCAGGGGCTTCCGGTGAGAATCAGAATGGGATGAATCGGCTGCCTCAGCCAAGGGATCCCGAGTGGCCTGCGAAAAAACCACCGCCCGCGGGCGCAGGGTCATCCAAAAAGCCAGCCCTGCCACCAAGGTAGCGGCCAAAGCCATACCCAGCAGTAATCCTCCGGCAGCAGAGAAGCGCCGGGAAGGCAGTGGGGGCCGTGTGCCGAGGTAAGGATATTCGCCGGCTTCTGACAGCCCCTCTTCCAAGCTGTTCTCCAAATCCTCGAACAGCTCATCCAACAGAGAATCTGCCTGCTTGACTTGGCCAGACCATGCCCAAGGGGAACGACGGCCTCTGCCCGCTGAAGCATCTAACCCGGACATACAACCTCCCTAGCCTGAGCGGCGGGGATCCCGAGGCGTTGAGACACTCAGCCAACAGTTGCCGTCTATCGCCCAAAGGCTCTCAAAGGAGCCGCATTTCCGGGTACTCGGTCAACAGCGCCTCTGCCGACAGGGTGTCTCCCTCCAACTGCGGCGTCCACAGCACTTCGATGGCCACAATCCGATCTGCCGGAATCGAAGCCAGCTGCAACAGGCACTGCCGCAGATCCGCCATGGAGTTAACTACAGGTAGTGTACCCAAGTTACCACGATACGCAACCAGTAGAGTTACCAGCAGGTACTCGCCAACATCTGGGATCCCAGCAGCAGATCGCTGCAGCGCCGCTTGGGAGACTTGTTGGATCTGGTTGTTGCGGTTGCTGAGGCTTTCGACGCTGAACTTGCTGCGCTCTTGCAAGGAGGCTTGGTAGAACAGGGATTCGGCGCGGGAGAGGGGCAGCTTCTCCGCTTGGGCATGGCCATAGGCCCAGTAGTCGCTGTAGCGCATCAAGCCAAGGGTGACCTCTTGCAACAGTTGGCTCAGCCCTTCTGGCGACTGAGTATCCGCCTCCAGAGCCAGGGCGTTCATGTCTTTTTGCAGTTGCCGGGCGCTGGCCAGCAGTCCCACTTTTACCTGCGCAACAGTTACCTGGGGATCGCGAACCCCAATGCTATCGTCCCCTTCTTCGGATCTGATCCCCGAGCGCAGCGTCTGCACCAAAAAGCTACCTGCCCCAACCAAGAGCAGCAGCGTCAGCAGGCCGCCACCCCCCCCTCCCCAGAAAAAGGGCACCAGCAGCGGAAAACCAAAGCCGCCTCCATAGCTGGGGTAGACAGGAGCTGAGTAGTGCGGGCCAATCGAGCGGGGGGCAGAGAACGTCGGAGACCGGAAAGATCCGCCGCCAATGCGACCGCCACTGCGTGCCCAAACAGCGCCTATGGGAGCCAGGGCCAAGGTCAAGGCCAGGGCAATGGCCAGCAGAGGCCGGCAGACGCGACCGATTCGTTTCAGCATGATCACAATGTTTTCGTCCATCACGGGGCTAGTCTCTCTTAATTCTACGCTTTCTCGTTGGCGGGAATAGGGGCGGAAACCGATCCCCCACCCGGCCATCTCACTTGTTCAATTCTTCTGTGTTGATTCTTTGTGTACTGAGCCGGCCAATGACCGTCAACCAATCGAGGCAGAGCCATGCTACGGTCTGGAAGGTTGCCAGGAGGAGGGCAAACAACAGCAATGCAAACTCAGGCTAACGTCCAAGCCGAGGAAAGAGAGCGGGCATCTTCTCCACCCCGTGCCCAGATTCGGCTGTTGGTGGTGGATATCGATGGCACGATTGCCGGGCCTTCCAACCAGGTTTCAGAGCCGGTTCGGGAGGCCATTCAGAAGGCCAAAGCAGCAGGGGTGCGAGTAGCCATCGCTACGGGTCGCATGCATCGTTCTGCCGAGCGGTTCCACTACGCGATTGGGGCCGATATGCCCCTATGCAGCTACCAGGGGGCTTTAATTCGGGATCCCGATAGCCAAAAGACCCTAAAGCACTGGAGCCTGGACTGGCCGCTGGCCGAGGAGTTGTTGCAAGCGTTGCAGGATCAGCCGGTGGGGGTTCACCTCTACATCGATGACCAGCTCTACTTACGGGAGCTGAGCCCTCTCAGTCAGGCCTATGCTGAGCGCTCTCAGGTGCCGTTCCAGATGTTCTCTTCCGCCCAATACGGACGAAGCCCCACCAAGATCCTGGCTGTTTCTGAGGATACCGAGTTCCTGCAGGAATTGCAGGGATCCCTGCGGCGGCGGTATTCCCCTGACCAGCTCTACCTCACCCGTTCAGAGCCGATTTTTCTGGAGGCTACCCATCCGGCGGTGAACAAGGGCAATGCCGTTCGTTTTTTGGCCGAGGAAATGCTGGGGTTGTCGGCGGAGCAGGTGATGGCCATTGGCGATGGCGACAACGACATTGAGATGCTGCGGTATGCGGGGATCGGGGTGGCGATGGGAAATGCCTCGCCTGCTCTCTTGCCCCATGCCGATTGGATTGCCCCTCCTGTGGCAGAAGACGGGGTGGCGGCAGCCATCGAGACCTTCATCCTCAGCTAGGCAGGGATCCCATGCTGGGTCTGGCTTCTTCTCCCTTTCCTGAGGTCACCCTGCGTCCGGCGCAGCAACAGGCGTTGGCCTACCAATCGGGGCCGCTGGGGATCGCCGCCGTTCCGGGGAGCGGCAAGACCTTTATTCTGGAGCTGTTGATCGCCGATTTAATTCTCAATCGGGGGATCCCACCGGAGCGCATTGGGGTGTTCACCTACATGCGTTCGGCGCGGGGCAACTTGATCAGCCGCATCAATCAACGTTTGCAACGGGCGGGGTATCCGGATCGCTTTACCCAGGCCTTTACCCTGCATTCTTTGTCGTTGCGGGTGTTGCGGGAGGCCCCCAGCCGTTGGGAGGAGCTGTCTATTTTGGAGGGATACGAACAGGAGCGGTTGCTCGGCCGCCTGTGCCGCGCTTGGCTCGTCCGCCATACTCAGCTCTGGGAGCCGCTGATCCCCGGCGACAACAACCCGCAAAAGATCGCCCAAAACCGAGCCCAGTTCCGGCGCAGTTTCCAGCAGATGGTGCAGGTGGTCATCAGCAGGGCCAAGAATCTGCGCCTGGGGCCAGAAGTGATCCCCAGCGAGGGCTATCTGGGCTGGGCTGCTCCCATCTACGCCGGTTATCAAGCGGAATTGCGTCGCCTGGGCAAGTTAGACTACGACGACCTAGGCTGGCAAGCAGTGGATTTGATCGAGGGCAGTCCGGAGCTGCGGGAGCAGGTGCAGAACTGGTACGACTACCTGTTCGAGGATGAGGCCCAAGACAGTTCCCCCCTGCAGGAAGAGCTGCTGCGGCTGCTCAGCCAACGCACCGGCAACCTGGTGCGGGTGGGGGATCCCAACCAGAGCATCATGGGCACCTTTACCAGCGCCGAGCCGCGGCTGTTTCGCGCCTTTTGCCAGGCCAGTCCTCAGGTGGTGCTCTTGGATGAATCCAGCCGCAGTGCCCCCCAGATCATCGCTTTGGCCAACCGCCTGGTGGAGTGGGTGAATCAGCAGCACCCCATCCCGGCTTTGCGCACCGCTCTGGCCCCCCAGCCCATTCAACTGGCCACCTCCGGTGGCCAAAACCCCCCGGCCAGCGAAGGTCGGGTGGACTTTCTGCGGGTCGTCGGATCCCCGGAAGAGGAGCTGCAACAGGTGGCGCGGCAGGCCATTGCAGCCACCCAAGCTTTTCCCAGCCAAACGGTGGCCATTCTGGTCACCACCAACGAGCTGGGGGGCAAGGCCCTCAGCTATCTCCAGGAAATGGGAGCGGAGCGGGTGATCGACCTGTTGCGGGGCAGTCCCAGTCAGCGGCGGGTGTTGTTGCAGCTCAAGGGAATCATCGACTGGTTTGCCCAGCCCACTGCCCCCACTCGCTTGGCTGCTGCTGTGGATTGCTTGGCGGATTGGGCGGGGATCCCACGTGCTGAACTGGGACCGATGTTGAGCTGGATCCGCGCCTCTCTGCCGGAGCGGCTGCTATTTCCCAACTTTGGTGAGGCTCCCGCTCTGCCCGATGGTCCCTCTTGGCAAAACTTGGGCAAGCTGCTGCGCACTCTGGGGGCTTGGTTGCGGGCCGGGCGATCCCCTTGGCCGGAGGTGCTGAATGTGATCGTTCAAAGCCTCTACCGCAAGCCGGAAGAGCTGTTTGTGGGTCGCTATGTAATCGATCAGCTGGAGCAGGTGCTGGGATCCCTGCCCGAAACCGATTGGCAGGAGATCGCCCAAGAATTTCAAGTGATTCTGGATCACCGCCTCAACAACTTGCCTTCGGAGATCTTCGCCTTCGACCCCGAGCCGGGCAGCATCACTGTCACGACTCTGCATCGGGCCAAGGGGCTGGAATGGGATCAGGTGTTCATCCCCCAGGTGTCGGCCTACGAGTTTCCCACCCAGTACGGGGAGCGGCCCCTGGGGCTGAGGTTTTTGGATGAAGTGGATATGCAGGCAGAGGCCCTGGCTCAGTTGCGACAGCTCAGCCCCAAAGGCGGCTGGGATCTGCAGGCCGACTCTGCCACCAAGCAAGCCTTTTTGGACTTGGCAGCGGAGCGGCTGCGGCTGCTGTATGTGGGCATCACCCGCAGCAAACGACGGCTCACCCTCTCGGTATCCAGCCAATCTCGCTTTGGCACAGAGCAGAGTTCATCTTTGGTGTTTCGGGTGTTAAGTCGCAGTTTTAGGGCCGGTTGACCGGGTGAGTCTCTCGTTCTTCATGGATTGGCAACCTGCTAGCATGGCTAAGCCCGATAGCGCTTGCGCGCCGCCTTGCGGCAATGGGGCAGTCTTTCAGAAGCTATGGATATTCTGCAATGCAACCTCGGCGTATTGCCCGCGAACTGGCCCTGCTGGGGGTCAATCAACTGCCAGCCACGGCGGCCAAACTGAGCGAAAAACAACTGGAGGACTTGCTGCTGGCAGCCATCCGCGCCCTGAGTGAAGAGACCCATGAAACCCTCTCCACAGCGGCGGCGGAAATCCAGCGCAGCGACCGTTTGTTGCACGAGAGCGATCCTCTATTGTTGGCCGATTCGGATCCCAAAGAAGAGGGTGGATCCCGCTCCGTCACCCTCCGCCTTCATCAAGCCCAACGGCACCTGCAGCGCCTGGAAATCACTCTGAAGGAGGCGAAGGTTCCTGACCCCAATGCCTTACGGGGGGAATTGCTGGAGCTAATCCAGCAGGTGCAAGTGGCCCTCGGCAACGCCGGCCAAGCCTTAGAACACCTGGAACAGCGGCTGCACAGCGTCCGCCACATCTTGGATGAGGTTGTCCAGTTGTCCCAAAGAGCAGTCAACCGGGTGGGCGTTGCCCTGTCCATGCCGGAACTGTTGTACATTGCCCAATCCCAAGAAGTGCGCGCCTACGCTTTGCAACTGTTAACTGCCCTGCGAACCCACAAGGAGGCGATTGATGCTCGTTTGCAAAAGGCTTTGGTGGGTTGGCAATTGCAGCGGGTTGGTCGGATCGAACGAGATATCCTGCGCCTGGCGGTGGTGGAGATGGAAATACTGGCCAGCAGCCCCGTGAAGGTTGCCATCAACGAAGCTGTAGAATTGGCCAAAAAATACGGGGATCCTGAGGCCGCCGCTTTCGTCAACGGAGTGCTGCGACGGGTAGTGGACAGCCAGCTGGAGACCCACCGGGGTCGGGATCCCTCCCTCCCTGGTTCTGGTTCCGAGGGCTGAGCAGATCACTGGGGATCTTCCTTGCCAGGATAAAAGTCGGGATCCATCACCTGCTCAAATGTGTAGGGACACTGGGCAGGCAGATCTGCTTCAGACAATGGTGTTTCTCTCACCACCAACAGGATCCCGTCCTGGTGAGCCTCTTGCAGGGCTGCCGAAAGATCGGGCTTGAGGCTGGGACTGTCTTTGAGCAATCGCTGGATCTGGCGGCGTTGTTCAGTAATCGTTGCCCGCCAACTTTTGCCTCGCAGGTGGGGTTGCAATTGCCACTTCAGCAAATGCCCTACCAGGATCCCCAGCCGGTGCAGCAATTCCCGGCGTTCTTGCCTGCCCAAAGCCTCGATTTCCTCCACCAAGTTGGCGATATCCAGTTGATCCCACTGCCCCGATTTCAGCAGTGCGGCTTGCTTTTGCGTCCAGGCATAGAAGTCGTACTCGTAAAGTTGCATGCTTCATTGCCTAACTGGGCACTGGCCAAGGAGATCTTACTGACCCCGAACTACCCCTTTTTACCTTGAGCTCATTGATTTCCCGGACTAGGCCAAGTCCGGGAATGCTTGCGGAAAGCGGGTTTTGCCGGTTGGTTGGGGAAAGCGGGCGATGAGACTCGAACTCACGACATCCAGCTTGGGAAGCTAGCGTTCTACCACTGAACTACGCCCGCGTAAATCAATCTCAAGTTTAGCAAGCTGAAACCCTTGCTGAATCTAACCTATCACGTTCCCGACCCCTTGAGTAGGTGGGGAGTCGGGGGGCATATTTTGCCCGCAATTTGACCAGCAGGGAATGACGTCGAGAGACAAAGCTATCGTGCATGCTGGGGCAGGGCGAGAGTGGGTTAATCATCTTTCACATGGGATCCCTGGTACAACTGAGGCAGTATTCTGTCTGCGGCCTATGTCCAGCATCCTCCTGCTCTCCGGTAGTCCCAGCACTCCTTCTCGCTCAGAAGCCGTTTTACATCACGCTGCCGGGATCCTGTCCGATCTGGGATTGACCACTCAGTTTGTTTCGGTGCGGGATTTGCCCCCAGAGGATCTGGCACTGGCCAAGTTCGATAGCCCTCAACTCAAGGCAATTCAGCAAAAGGTGGCCCAAGCTACCGGGATCGTCATCTCTGCTCCCGTTTACAAAGCCTCCTATCCAGGTGTGTTGAAGGCACTGCTGGATTTGCTGGATCAAGACGCCTTTACCGGTAAAGTGATTCTCCCCATTGCCACCGGGGGAACCCTGGCCCATCTGCTGGCCATCGACTTTGCGATGAAACCTGTGCTGGCGGTGATGGGGGCAACCCACATCCTGAGAGGGGTTTATATCCTGAGTTCTCAAATTCAGTTGGACGCTGCCGGAACACTACAGCTAGAGGCCGACATCGAGGAACGTCTGCGAGCAGGGCTGCAGGCACTTGCGCAGGCGGTGAAATAGAAGAAATCAGAATTTTGCGGAGACTGGCCGAATACGGGATTGGTGCCCTGGGCCCGAAACCGGTTGCGGCAATCTATTCCGAAAAGTGCATAGGTGATTGCCCAGTCAGGCCCAAGAAGCCGCGGAAGAGCCGACGGCAGGGGATCCCTTTTGCGGGTATGGCCGGATTAAATTTCTATAAATCCCCCAAAAAACCTACAAAACCGTAAGTTATGATACAGACATAGGATAAATCGTTCATCTCTGCAGTTGGCTCACCAGTGGCCTGGAGCTGTGCAGAGACGGAAGTAGGGGTCTTCCCGAAGGAACGCGCCTCAACTGAATCGCGCCACTCTTTCCGTGGCGTAGGGCCCAACGACAACAAACTCAACCCTTCGTTGATGGAGGCGATATATGAAACTCTCTTTCCGTGGCAACACCTTTGACTACGTTCCTGCGCATACTCAGCTCAGCGATGAGGAGTTGCAGGCTCAGTATCGCGGTCAAACCTTCTGTGTGCACCACACCAGCAAGAAAGCGATGCCTCACCCTCATCAGCCCCTGACCTACCGGGGCGTAAGCTACTGAGGTGAATACTGTTTGCCCTTGTAGGTGAGGTGGGGATCCTCTGGAAATCTCCATAAGGGCTGGATAAAGACTGGGCGGCCCCGTTTGGGGTCGCCTTTTGGGGCAAAACAACTGGAGCAAAACAACACCTCCAGAAGAGATGGCTTAGCCCAGCCAGTTCAGATTCTCAAGCAAGATCGATATCCATCGATATCTTCTCGATATCTTCGTCCGCCAGCTTCTCTCCCCGTCTAGTGACCTGAAGGATTGCGTCGAGGCTGCCTGGGGACAGGTTCTATGTCTTCTGGAGTGGGTTTGCTGGAAGGGTGAGGTGGACCTTGCCAAGGTTGACCTCAAAGGGAGGAGCCAAATCGGTCGCAAGTGCTGGGGGACAGTCAGCAACAGCTGGGCTGTCGGGGGGCCTCAGTGCCCTGAATGCCGGTACCGGGTGCATCGGGACCCAGCCTCAGCCTTGGGAACTGTGCTGGGTGGATTAGAGGTTGTTTTGCGAGCTGGCAGTAGCCAGGGAGGCTGGGGAAGGGAAGCCACCTGTCCAGTCGTTTTGTCGGGGGTTGTAGACCCAGGCAAGTGGCAGGGGGCAGGAATGGCCAGCCGCGAGGTAAGGACTCCGTCCTGCTGACGGGAAGGGAAGCCTGTGCTCTGTCCGCAGGACGAGCGCCGGGAGGATGCCACAGAAGATGGGTGGGTCTGCACCTGCCAACTTGATTCTGAAATGGGAGCGATGCCGAGACAGGGTGCGCTAAGATGAGGTTCCAAGCGATAATGGCTTTGGCAACTTGCCCTACAGGGATCCGCTGCGATGGAAGCGTTTTTCGAGTTTCTCTGGTCGGCTTCGGCCATCTTGCTGGTGATCTTGGTGCTGCTGCACAGCCCTAAGGGGGATGGGTTGGCGGGCATTGGCGGGCAGGCCCAGCTGTTCTCCAGCTCCAAGAGTGCTGAGCAAAACCTCAACCGCATCACCTGGACGGTAGCGACCCTTTTCCTCTCCATCAGCGTGGTGTTGGGGGCGGGCTGGCTCTCGGCAGCCACAGGGCCATAGGGATCCCTTTCCGTGTTGGCCATTTACCTGCATGGATTCGGCTCTGGGCCGCAGTCGGCCAAGGCAACTTTCTTTCGGCAGCGGCTGCAGCAGGTGGGGATCCCTGTTCAGGTGCCTGATCTGAACCAGGACAATTTTGCCCAGCTCACCTTGACCCGCCAGATCCAGCAGGTTTCCAGCCAGCTTGCCGAGATGAACTACCCCCCTGTCACCCTCATCGGCTCTAGCTTGGGGGGCCTGGTGGCTGCTTGGGTTGCCGAACGACAACCTTGCGTGCAGCGCTTGGTGCTCTTGGCGCCGGCTTTTGGCTTTTTAGGCCATTGGCTGCCGCGGCTGGGGGCAGAGGCGGTGGAGACTTGGCAGCGAACCGGACAACTCATGGTGTTTCACTACGGAGAAGGCCGCCCTCTCCCTTTGGAGTACGGCTTTGTTGCCGATGCCCAGCGCTACCCGGATGGGGCGTTGCGACGGCCTGTGCCCACCTTGATTGTGCACGGGATCCAAGACGACACCATCCCCATTCAAGCCAGTCGAGACTATGTGGCCCGTCGCCCCTGGGCCCAACTGGTGGCGGTGGAGAGTGACCACGCCCTGACGGATGTGTTGGATCCCATCTGGCAGATCACCAGCCGCTTCTGCGGGTGGGGGATGGAGACGGGGCAGTATGGTTGTTAAAGGGGATCCCTGTCCCGTGCTTGCCCATTCGCGAAAGCGTCGCGTAGCGATAATGTCTATGCAATCCAAAGTGCTGTGCCTACAACAGGGGAAGGCTGACGTGACTGCCGGCTTGCTCTTCGATATGGACGGGGTGATTGTGGATTCGGAACCAATCCATGCCCGCGCCGGGGCCATTGCCCTGCAACGCTGCCACCTATCCCTGGATTTGGCCCCCATCTCCCTGCAGTTCAAGGGGCGCACCGACCGCGACATGTTCGAGTACCTTGTCCAACACCAGACGGACACCCCACCTGCAGAACGGCCCCTGCTGGTGCAGCGCTTGATCGAGGAAAAGGCCAAGGCTTTTGGCGAGCTGCTGGCAGAGGTACCCCTGGTGCCGGGGGTGCTGGAGTTTTTGGCGGCCAGCCGCCAGCGCTTTTCTGCCCTGGCCGTCACCACTTCGGCCATCCGCCGGGATCAAGCGCAGATTTTCCAGCGCTTCGACCTGCACCGCTGGTTTGACGCGGTGATTACCGCCGAAGACATTCAGCGGGCCAAGCCCGACCCAGAGCCTTACCTGAAAACGGCTGCCGCTGTGGGGTTGGATCCGGCGTTGTGTTGGGTGATTGAAGATTCTACCCATGGGATCCGCGCCGCTAAGGGGGCTGGCTGTTTTGCGGTGGGCCTCACGACGGCTTTCACCGCCGAGGAACTGCGCCACGCCGGGGCAGATGTGGTGGTGGACAGCTTTGCGGAGTTGGCCGCACTCCTGTTCGCGAGAGCGTCGCGTAGCGATAACCTGCCTGTGTAGGGAGCCCAGCCCATTCGCGAGAGCGTCGCGTAGCGATATGCCAGCACCCACTTTTTTGCGGCAGGCCCTGGATCGCTATCCGTTTGCTTCGCGGCGACGGGTGGTGATGGGCAGACAGGGATCCGTGGCCACCAGCCAACCTTTGGCGGCAATGGCGGGCATGGAGATGTTCTGGGCGGGCGGCAATGCTGTGGATGCAGCCGTGGCAATGGCGGTGGCTTTGACGGTGGTGGAGCCAACCTCCAATGGCATTGGCGGCGATGCCTTTGCTCTGGTGTGGGAGGGGGGGGAGGAGGGTCAGCTGTACGGGTTGAATGCTTCCGGTCGCAGCCCAGCCGCCCTGACGCCGGAGCGGTACCGGGACTATGGGCGGATCCCCCCCTACGATTGGTTAGCGGTGACGGTGCCGGGGGCAGTTTCCGCTTGGCAGACCTTGCACCGGCGCTGGGGAAAGCTGCCGTTCGAGCGTCTGTTTGTGCCTGCCCTTCGTCTGGCGCAAGAGGGATTTCCGGTCTCTCCCCGGGTGGCCCAACTGTGGCAGGCGGCGGAGTCCATCTATTTGCCCCTGCCAGATCCCCGCCACGAGGCCTTCAAGGCCGTTTTCTTTCCCCAAGGGCGTGCCCCACGGGCTGGAGAGCGCTGGAGCAGCCCCCTGCATGCTCAAACCCTAGAAGAGATTGCCCGTAGCGGTGGGGAGAGTTTTTACCGGGGGGAGCTGGCGGAGAAGTTGCTGGCTTTCTCGGAGGCCACGGGCGGCTTCCTGTCCCCCGCTGACTTGGCCCAGCACCGGGCCGATTGGGTGGAACCCATCCATACAGATTACCGCGGCTACACCGTCTGGGAGATCCCCCCCAACGGGCAGGGCATTGCCGCTTTGATGGCGCTCAACCTTTTGGAGGGTTTTGAGCTGGGTCGGATCTCCTACGATGCCGGCGAGCGCTATCACCTGCAGATTGAGGCAATGAAGCTGGCCTTTGCCGATGTGAGCCGACAGGTGGCGGATCCGGAGTATGTGCGGGTCAGTCCTGCCCAGATGCTGGATAAGGCTTATGCACAGCGGCGGCGGCAGTTGATCGGGAGGGAGGCGATCCCCCTGGCCCAGCCAGGGCTGCCGGAGGGGGGAACGGTTTACTTGGCTGCAGCTGATGGTGAGTTGATGGTGTCTTTGATTCAGTCGAATTTCGATGGCTTCGGCAGTGGTCTGCTGGTTCCGGGCACGGGCATTGCTCTCCACAACCGCGGCACGGGTTTCACCCTGGAGCCCGGCCATCCCAACCAGGTGGGCCCCCGCAAGCGCCCCTACCACACGATCATCCCCGCTTTTCTATCCAGAGAAGGGATCCCCCTCGGCCCTTTTGGTGTCATGGGGGGGGCAATGCAGCCCCAAGGCCATGTGCAGGTGGTGGTGAATTTGGTGGATTACGGCCTGAACCCCCAGGCGGCTCTGGATGCGCCCCGCTGGCGAGTGCTGTGGGATCAGGGGATCCCGCAGGTGGCGCTGGAGAGCACGGTGCCGCCCCAGGTGGTGCGCGAACTCTCCGCCCGCGGCCATGCAGTGCAGGTGGTGGACGCAGAAGAGGATTGCGGTCTTTTTGGCCGGGGACAGATCCTCTTGCGGGATGGGGATCACTTCATTGCGGCTTCCGAACCCCGTGCCGATGGCCTAGCCCTGGCGTGGTAGAGTGCCTAGCTCATCACCATGCCGCCATCGATGGCGAAAACCTGTCCTGTGATGTAGGCCGCCGCCGGATCTGCCGCCAAAAAACGCACCAGCCCCGCCACTTCTGCCGGGGATCCCAGTCGTCCCAGGGGGATCTGCGCCAAAATCGGGCCAGGATCCAGTTTTTCGGTCATTTGGGTGGTGATGAACCCCGGTGCCACGGCGTTGACGGTGATGTTGCGGCTGGCCAGCTCGCGAGCTGCCGTCTTGGTGAGGCCCACCACCCCTGCTTTGGCGGCGCTGTAGTTGGCCTGGCCGGCATTGCCCACCAAGCCCACCACCGAGGTGATGTTGATGATGCGCCCCTGGCGCTGCTTTACCATGATCTTGGCGGCTGCCTTCAGGCAGAGAAAGACCCCCGTCAGGTTGAGATCCAGCACCGCCTGCCAATCTTCTGGCTTCATGCGCAGCAGCAGGGTGTCGCGGGCCATGCCGGCATTGTTCACCAGCACATCCACCCGACCCCACCGCTCCATCACCTGGGCAAACAGGCTCTCCACTGCCTCTGGGCAAGACACATCGGCGGCCACAGGGATCCCTTCTCCCCCCAGGGCCGCGATCTCCTCCACCAGGGACTCGGCTTCGGCAGCGGAGCGGGCGTAGTTGATCGCCACTTTTGCTCCAATGGCCCCCAGGTGCAGGGCAATCGCCCGGCCAATGCCCCGGCTGGCTCCGGTGACCACAGCCACCCGGTCTTGGAGGGAAGGCAAAGGGAGAAGCTCAGACATAAGCGGCAGGTTCCTCGTGATTCGGACAGCGTGATTAGGACAGCCGCAACAGTATAGGATGCTTTAGAGCCCTCTGGTTGCCACTGGCTTCCCTGCGATCGCTTGCGCTGCGTCCCTCATAACCGCCGTTCGCGCTACTTGGATGGAGTCCTTCGGCATAGGCAGGAGGGATCCCACGGCTCTGTGCAGTCACCCTGCCCGCAAGATGTGTTGACGGACGGATTCCCAGACCAACGGGCGAGCAGAGCCGGACTATGATCAAAGGCTAGGCCGCAGCAGAGCATGCCTCTAACCCCCAAAACCCTGAACTTTGCTGAATTTACTGAGCTTTAGGCGGTTTGGCAAAAGTCATTGAGAGGGATATAGTAGACCAAGTTTCCCCCTGATCCTTGAGTCCACCGCAACGGTTGCCGGGAAGTGAAGGGGGAAAGCGCTCGGGGGGTATTCCTCAGGGCTTTGCGGGATACCGCCTTCCTGCTCAGAGATAGGCAGGATGCGATCGCTTCTTTCCTGAACCATGTTCAGGAGAGTTCAGCGTGAATGTATCAGGAACTGTCCATGCAAGTGGAGTTTCGCGAGTGCGATCCGGGAAATCTGTGGATCTGGTTTGAGTTTGCCGAGCCGCCGGTCGAAGCTGAGCTGGAGTACCTCAACGAGGTGCTGGAGTCATGGTACGTGCTGGGCAAACTGGGGGGATTTAACGCCGAGCGCCTGGTGGCCCAAGAGGCAGAGGCGGATCTGAGCTATCTGGAGTATCCCAACGAATCGGATCCCTTGCCTTCCCTGATGCACAACATGGGATCCCTGGAAGAGAAGGACAACTGGGCCCGCTGCTGGTTTGATCTGGGCACCGCCGATGCGATGGCGCTGGATGTGTTGATCAACGCCCTGCGCACCCTCAGCCTGGAATACATCGGCCTCAGCCGCGTGATTATCGGCGGGCAAAATGAGGATTGGCCAACGGCGGATCCGGAGGAGATGGATGACATGGATGACTACGATCTAAACGGCTATGTGCGGGATCACAGGGAGGAGGAAGGAGGGCTGGAATAGCGGGATCCCTGCCTACTCCAAGTAGCCCAGCTCTTGCATCTGCCGCACCAAGTCGGCATCGCTTTCCACATTCACCTTGCGAGGAGCCGTGCTAGGCCGCCGGGACTCTGCCCAGCTCACCCACGTTCTCAGCCCCTGCTGTAGGCGAGCCAGCCAAGCCTGGGGCCAGCCGGTCTCCACCGCCGACCCGTCGTGACAGCGTTGCGGATCAGCATCAGGGAGAGAGGAGACAGGATCCCCGTCGCCGACCCAGAGCAGATCCCGCAGCTCCGCCGGATCCTGCTCCAAGTTGTAGAGGCTGGGACGATCCCCCGTTTGGATGAGCTTGGTCATCCCCTCATAGAGGGCACGGCGGATGTCGTAACAGGCACGCGCCCGCAGCAGGCTGTCGTTGCGGTTTTCCATAGCCCGAATGAGGAGGTGGGGCGGGAAGGCTTCGCTGAGCACTGTCCCCTGCTCAGGATCTTCCCCTGCCAAGGTGCGGGCCAAGCTGAGGCGGGCGACCTCGCGGCGGAGCTTGAGGCTGACACAGGGGGCACCGTTGGGGGAAAGGTTGGGGCTAAAGCCAGCAGCTTCCAGGAGGGTATGGAAGAGGCGGCGGGTGGAAACGGGGGTGGCAATGCGTTTTCCTGCCGGGAAGTGGCCGGGATAGCGCAGGATGAGGGGCACGCGGATCAGCTCTTCGTAGACCACAAAGGCGTGGCCGACGAAGTCGTGTTCCCCCAGCCCTTCACCGTGATCGGCGACGATGGCCACCAGCGTATTCTGCTCCAGGCCGGTGTGGCGCAGGGTGTCGAAGACGGATCCCAGCAGATGATCTTGGTAGGCCACCTCTGCATCGTAGATATCCCGAAGCACCTGAGCTTGCAGCGGGGAGAGGGGTTCCGGCAGGGGCGCCATCCAGCGGTAGGGTTGGGCGTTGTATTGGCGCAGAAAGTCGCGGGCCTCGCGATTGCTTTTGAAATAGGGGGCAAATGTCTGCACAAAGGGCTCCGGCGGCCAGTAGGGCAGGTGGGGCTCCATCAGGTTGACAAAGCAAAAGAAGGGCCGTGCTCCGGGATCCGACCGGCGGCGGGCCATCTGCTGCAGGTAGCGGTTGAGGTCGGCAATCGAGGCGGCGGTGTTGCCTTTGAAGTTGAGCAGGCGGGTCCAGAGGGAGGCAAACCAGGGGTGCAGCGCCAGCTGGAAGAGGGCGTCGGAGCGGGCAAAGGCGTTTTGCACCGGATAGGAGAGCCGCCGCCAAAATTGGGTGTAGGCGGCCAGCCAGCGGTTCAAGGGGGCGGGCAAGGGGGTGCCTTCGGGGGGGCGGGTGGGCAGAGCGCCACCGTAGTTGTAAAAGGTTTCAAAGCCGCGCCGCAAGCCGTTTTTCAGGATCCCTACCAGGGGGTTGTTGCAAAAGCCCACAGTGGTATAGCCGCTCAGCTGCAACAGCTCTGCCAGGGTGGGCAGGGCGGGGCTCAGCTCCAGATCTGCTTGGACAGTCTGGTGGGTGCTGGGATATTCCCCCGTAAAGAGGGAAGCGTGGGAGGGGATGGTCCATTGGGCAGGGGCAATGGCCCGCTCGAAGAGGGTGGATTCGGCAGCCAGCCGATCCAGGTTGGGGCTGGTGGGCACTTGGCGGGCACGCTCCGCTTCCGACCAGTAGCAGGAGAGACGATCTGCCCGCTGGGTATCCAGCACGATCAGCAGGATGTTGGGGCGTTCTGCAGCAGCGCCAGCCCTGGCGGGGAAACATCCTGTTTGCGTCAGCGAGACGGAGTCCTTAAAACTCACCACAACCCACCTGATACGTTTCTTAAAGTATCCCTATCCTGCCATGCTCTCGGCCAGCTTTCTGCTTCCCCCACCGCCTCCTCAGGGCAAAGTGAGCTGGGTTTGGCTGTTGCCCTGGATCCGAGCGGTGTTGGCCTGCCAATCCAGGATCCCTTGGTTGCCCCTAACGGTCAGAGCCTGGCCGGGCTGGCGGTAGCGCACGTTGCCCTGGGCTTGCAACTGGGTGGAGCCGATGCGCCAGCGGATCTCCTGGGCCTGCAGCTCTTGCCCTGTCTGCTCGGCTTTGGCTTGCCCGTTGCCCAATATGCGCAACTCGGTTAGAGGCAGGGGAGCCCGCAACTGCTCGCCCCTGAGGCGCAAAGCTTGTAAGGGAGCGTAAACCTCTACAGACCCTACTGCCTGCACTTCCCCGACGCCAAATTGCCACAGAAAACGGCTGGCAGCCAGCTCCAGATCCGGATCCCGGTACTCTGCCCGCACCGGCTGAGTGGGATCCAGGTTCTCCAACTGCATCTGGGCTTGGCCAAAATCAACGAGCAGCCGCTCCCCCTGCAGGGATCCCTGCCCATCCAACAGCTCCACTTTCACCTGGCCCTCGGCTTGGAGGCGGCGCTGTTCCGGCAGCCATTCCACCCGTTGGGCCTGCAGACGCAGGTTGTCTCGCTCCGATTCCACCTCGACTTGACCCGTCAATTCCAAACGTCGTTCGCCGGGGTAGGCAGAGCCTTGCTCGGCGCGGGTGCGGATGGCGCGGTTGTCTTCGTCGAAGAATTCTCCCTCAACGGCCTGCAAATGGGCGGATCCCAACTGCACAGGAGCGGCACCATTTTCTGGGGGGGACTCATATTCGGCCAGGCGAGCCTGTAAGCGCCAGAGAATGGCACCATCCGGTCTGGCCTGGGTGAGGGTGATGTCTTCGTAGATTAACTGGGGAGTGGGAATGGGATCCGCAGGTGTGGGATCCCTGTCTGGGGATGGCTCCAGCGCTCCGCAGGCAAGGCTCAACAGGGCCAAAGCTGCCAGGGAGCTGAGGATGGACAAAGACCTGGACTGCATGGATCTTCTTCCTTGTGGGCGCTCTCCCCTACCCTAGCTTTCTTAGGACTCCGTCCCGCTGGCGCGATCAGCCGTATCCTTCCGCTGCGCTGAGCCGGATCCCGCTCTCGGCAAACCCGTGGCATTATCAGGGCAAAGTGTTTTTGGGGGCAAGCGTGACCCAACTGTTGCAACTTTTCATCTACGGCCTTGTCTTGGGCAGCATCTACGCCCTGGGAGCAATTGGGGTGTCGCTGACCTTTGGCATTTTGCGCTTTGCCAACTTTGCCCACGGGGATCTGATGACCCTGGGGGCCTACTTCGGCCTGACATTTGTTGGGTTGGGTTGGCCAATTGGGGTCAGCCTGCTCCCGGCAGCTTTGGCCACGGTACTTTGTGCAGTTGGGATCGACCAACTCATTTATCGCCGCCTGCGCCGGGAGGCACCAGTGATCTTGCTCATTTCTTCTTTTGGCACCGCCCTGATTCTGCGCAGCCTGGTGCAGATCATCTGGGGGCCCAACAACCAGGTGTACCGCAGCGGGATCCAGTTGCCGTGGCGGCTTGGGGAGCTGCGCATTAAGCCCGATTGGGCGGTAATCCTGGCGGGAACAGCCCTGTTGGTGGTGGCACTGCATCTCTTCTTACAACGCACGCGGGTGGGCAAAGCGATGCGGGCCATGGCCGACAATTTTGAGCTGGCCAAGATTACCGGCATTGATACGGAGCGAATCGTTCTCTGGACTTGGGCCATTGGCGCAGCCTTGGCCTGTGCAGCAGGTGTGTTCCTGGGTATGGATACCCGGCTGCACCCCACCATGGGCTGGCGGCTATTGCTGCCCATTTTTGCAGCGGCCATTCTCGGCGGCATTGGTCGCCCTTACGGGGCCATTGCCGGAGGGCTGGTGATTGGCCTGGCGGAAGAGTTTTCCACCTTGGTGATGAACCCTGCCTATAAAACCGGGGTGGCCTTCGCCATATTGGTATTGCTGCTGATCTTCCGACCCACAGGATTACTGGGATCCCCGGGTGGGGGGGATGTCTGATGTTGAGCTACGGCATTTTCTTTTTGATTTTGGTGGGGATCTACGGCGTGCTGGTGCTGGGCCTCAATATCCAGTGGGGCTACGCCGGCATGTTCAACATCGGGGTGGGGGCTTTTTTTGCCGTGGGAGCCTATGCCAGCGCCATTGTCACCACACCCCCAAGCGCCGAGCATTTGGGCGGCTTCAATCTGCCCTTTTGGGTGGGTTTTGCCATAGCTGTGGCTGTCGCCGGGGCGATTGCCTTTTTGATCGGGTTGATTACCCTGAAGCTGCGTTCCGACTACTTGGCCATCGCCACCATCGGCATTGCTGAGATCATCAGCCAAATCCTGAGAAATGAGGGCTGGCTGACCAATGGCGTACGGGGAATTACCCGCATTCCACGACCCTTTCGCGGCTGGATCCCAGGTCAGGATACCCTTCTCTACTTGGGCTTGGTGCTGGTCATTTTGGCGGTGGTCTATTGGGCTGCGGAGCGGGCCTATCGCTCCCCCTGGGGGCGGGTGCTGCGGGCCATTCGCGAGGATGAACCGGCAACCATGGCCGCCGGCAAAGATGTGCTCCAGTTTCGCCTGCAGGCGTTTGTGCTGGGATCCATGCTCATGGGGTTGGCGGGGGCCCTCTACGCCCATTTTGTCAATTTCATCAGCCCAGAAGCCTTTCAACCGGAGTTTGCCACCTTTATCGTTTGGGTAATGCTGATCGCGGGGGGCAGTGGCAACAATCGCGGCGCCTTGCTGGGAGCGCTGGTGATTTGGGGGGTGTGGTCGGGCAGCGAGTGGCTCACCAACCGTTTGCCGCCCCAGTGGGCCACCCGGGCTGGCCCTTTGCGCATTTTGTTGATCGGGATCCTGCTCCAGGTCATTCTTCTGACGCGCTCTCAAGGATTGTTGCCTGAACGTCCGCCCAAGCCCGTCTTGGGCACTTCTCCTTCGCCTCAGCAGAACCCCGCAGGATAGGATTGGGTCGGCTCCAGCTGTTGTTGACGTGTTTGAGACAACCCAGCCCTCTGCCGCCATGACTCCGCGCCCCAAGGAAACCGACCCTTCCTGGCCACCTTGCAACCCTGACACGACGGGCTGCCCCCCGGATGCCGGACAACCAGGGATCCGGACTACACCCATCCAAGAGGGCTATGCTCTGCCGGAGCAGTATTTCAACCGGGAGCTGAGCTGGATTGAATTCAATGCCCGGGTTTTGCACGAGGCCCTGGATGAGCGCACACCGCTGCTGGAGCGGCTGAAGTTTCTGGCCATCTTTGAGAGCAACCTGGACGAATTTTTCATGGTGCGGGTGGCGGTGATCCGTCGTCAGTTGGAAACGGGCGTGTTGGTGCTAACCCCGGATGGCCTTACACCGCAGCAGCAGTTGCAGCAGATCTCGAGCCACCTGCGCCCCCTGATTCGAAAATTGCACACTTGCTTCCGGCAGGAACTGGTGCCCAAGCTGGCGGAACAGGGCATTCACATCCGCGATTTTTCCGAGCTGGCCGAGTCGGAACGGCAGGAGCTGCGGGACTACTTTGAGAGGCGTTTGTTTCCAGTGCTCACCCCCTTGGCGGTGGATCCAGGCCATCCCTTTCCCTACATCTCCAACCTCAGCCTCAGCTTGGCGGTGGTGGTGCGGGATCCAGAGACTGGCAAGGAGTATTTTGCTCGCGTGAAGGTGCCCAACACCTTGCCCCGCTTTGTGCCGCTGCGGGATGGGGTGAGCTTTGTGCCGCTGGATCAGGTGATTGCCCACCATCTGGAAGCGCTGTTTGTCGGCATGCAGGTGCTGGAGTACTACCCCTTCCGCATCACCCGGGATGCCGATCTAGAAATCCAAGAGGACGAGGCCGACGATCTGCTGGCTGCCATTCAAGAAGAGCTGCGCAAGCGCCGCTTCGGCTCAGTGGTGCGCATGGAAATTGCCAGCCAAACTCCGGCAGCCATCCGACAACGGCTCAGCGAAGAGATGCGCCTCAACAGTGACTCGGTGTACGAAGTGGATGGCCTCTTGAGTATGGGGGGGGTGATGGCGTTTCTCAGCCTGGATCGGCCCGATTTGAAGGATCCCCCTTGGGGGCCGGTTACTCCCCCTCGCCTGCGTACCGCTTCGGTGAGCGATGAGCCGGTGGACATGTTCTCCGTCATCCGGGAAGGGGATCTGTTGGTGCATCACCCCTACGATTCCTTCGCCGCCAGCGTGGAGCGGTTTCTGGAGGAGGCCGCCAACGACCCCCAAGTGCTCACCATTAAGCAAACCCTCTACCGCACCTCCGGCGACTCGACGGTGGTGAAATCCCTCATTCAGGCCGCCGAAAACGGCAAGCAGGTGGCCGCTCTGGTGGAGCTCAAAGCCCGTTTCGACGAAGAAAACAACATCCTCTGGGCCAAAAAGCTGGAGAAAGCCGGGGTACACGTGGCCTATGGCCTGCCGGGGCTGAAGATCCACTGCAAGCTGGCTTTGGTGGTGCGGGAAGAGGGGGGATCCCTGCGCCGCTACGTCCACATCGGTACCGGCAACTACAACCCCAAAACCGCCCGTATCTATACCGACCTAGGGCTGTTCACTTGCGATGAGACCCTCTGCAACGATGTTACGGAATTGTTCAACCTACTGACGGGCTACTCACGGCAACGGCAATTCCGCAAGCTCTTGGTGGCCCCCAGAACCCTACGCCAAGGCATGGAAGCCCTGATCCGCCGCGAGATGCGCCATGCCCAAGCGGGGGGCCAGGGGCGTATCATCGTCAAGATCAACTCTCTCACCGACCCGGAAATGATCCGGCTGCTCTACGAGGCCAGCCAAGCCGGGGTGGAGATCGATCTCATCGTGCGGGGCATGTGCTGCCTCAAGCCCGGGATCCCAGGCCTGAGCGATCGCATCCGCGTCATCAGCATCATTGGCCGCTTTCTCGAACACTCGCGCATCTTTTACTTCTATAACAACGGCCAGGAAGAATACTTCATTGGCAGCGCCGACTACATGACCCGCAACCTGGATCGACGGGTTGAGGTGGTCACCCCCGTAGAAGATCCCGTGTTGCAGCAGGAGCTCAAGGCGATCTTGGACATCTGCCTGACGGACAACCGGCAAGCCTGGGAGTTGCGCCCTGATGGCACCTACGTGCAGCGGCAACCCAAGCCAGGAGAGCCTGTGCGCTCCACCCACCAACGCCTGATGGAGCGGGCCGCCAGCCGCATTTAGCAGGATGACTCTCACTGCTAACCTCTCTCTCAGAGGGAGAGAGGAGCAGCCTCGCCGCTATCGGGAATGGCCACCAAAGCTCAGGATCCGGTGGTCTTGGCGGCCTCGGCCTCTTCCTCGCCCAGCGCAATTACCCGTTCCGTGGCCTGCAACGAAGACTGCAAGCTCTCCAACTTTTCCCGGCTGGCGCGGTTCAGCCACGACTCGATTGCATTCACCAAGAGCTGATCCACAGAGAACCAGCCCCCCCCATTCACCGCAAAGGCCAGGAAGATCGCTGCGTAGATGGCGGATAGCTCCAAGTAGGGAACGCTGAAGCCGGCCACCTTAATGTGATGGAACATGGCCACCGCCATCGTGGCGAACAAGCCCAGTGCTGCCCCTCGGGTCAACAAACCCAACGCCACCATCGGAGCTGCGATCAGCTCGGTATAGGCAGCCACATAAGCGAAGAAGATCGGGAAGGGCAACCCGATCACTTCTACATAAGCCGTCGCAAACCCTTCAATATCTGCCAGTTTGTCAAGGCCGTTGTGAATCATGAATAGCCCTGCCACCACCCGCAAAACGGTCCACGCCACTTGAGACCAGCGCGGAGTTACGCTGTCGTGACGCAAAGCTGAGGCGAGTAGCACGGGAAACTGCTGAGAGGGTGCCATAGGATAAAACCTGCGATGCAAAGATGAGCAAAGATTCTAACTTATTGTAACGATTCTAAATTTCTGTAACAAGATGGGGTTCAGATCCCCAGTGGTCAAGGGATCCCATGCAAAAACAGGGATCCCATGCAAAAACAAGGCCTCCGGCCCGCTTTCGCGACCGGTCGGGTGGGTTTCCGGCGAGCTTTCACCCTCGCACACCACCTCTGCTCTTGGCCTGGGACTTTTCCGGCCTTGCTGAGACCTGTCAACCTCTGTAAATGGATCCCTCATAATGGGTTCATTGGCTGACCCTGTCGCTATGATTGCCGAATCTGTCCTCGCCTCTGATGTCAGCTCCGCCAAATCCCAAGCCGGGAGAGAGGAGGGATCCCCACCTGCCATTCGTTTGCGGAGGGTCAGCCGCAACTTTTCCGGGATCCAAGCGGTGGACGGGGTGGATTTGGAGGTGCAGCAGGGGGAGTTTTTTACGTTGTTGGGGCCGTCGGGTTCGGGCAAAACCACCTGTTTGCGGATGATCGCGGGCTTTGAGCGTCCGGATGAGGGGCAGATCGAATTGAACGGCCAGAATGTTTTGGGTCTGCCGCCCTACCGACGGCCTGTGAACACGGTGTTTCAGGACTATGCTCTCTTCCCCCACATGACGGTGGCGGAGAACGTTGGCTACAGCTTGATGATCCGCGGCATACCGCCGAAGGAGCGCCAAAAGCGAGTGCAAGAGGCGCTGGAGCTGGTACAACTGCCCGATCTGGGATCCCGTAAACCCAGCCAACTTTCAGGGGGGCAACGGCAACGGGTGGCCTTGGCGCGGGCTTTGGTTGGCCGACCGCAGGTGCTCTTGCTGGATGAACCTTTGGGGGCGCTGGATTTGAAGTTGCGCCAACAGATGCAGTTTGAACTCAAGGCCCTACAACACCGCCTTGGTCTCACCTTTTTGTACGTCACCCACGACCAAGAAGAGGCCCTGACCATGAGCGATCGTATTGCTGTGTTCAATCGCGGGCGCATCGAACAGGTGGGATCCCCGGCAGAGCTCTACGAGCGACCTGCCACCCGGTTTGTAGCCGGTTTTATCGGCCAAACCAACTTGATCGAGGGATCCCTGGCGGAACGATGCGTGGGAGAAGCGGCCCTGTTTGCTTTGCGCCCGGAGCACATTCGGATTGACTTATCTGAAGAAGGGATCCCCGATGGCCACTGCCGCTTGCGGGGACGGATTTGCGACACTGCTTATCTAGGGGCTTTCATTCGCTATCAGGTATGGGTGTCCGGCTTTGAGATGAAACTTTTGGCTGTGCAACCCAACCCCGGCCTGAATTTGCGGCAGCTACCGGAAGGGATGGAGGTGACTTTGAGTTGGGATCCCAGCCGGATGCACCGCATCCCCGAATAGGGCTCTCAATCCCGATCTCCTCTGGAGCTTGTCTATCCGGCGTCGGCGCTATCTTGCAGGCAGTTGACACTCCCGCCGACTGAAGTCGAGGGATTCTTACGTAGCCCAGAAACGGGCTCGCAACGGCGTTGTCAAAGGGAGAAAAACGGGCCATGATGCGCATTTCCATCCAGCCGGGGAGCGGGATCCCTGGCTCCGTGCAGCTCTTTAATTTGCTCTGCTTCGCCATTGCCTGTGGGCAGTTTCCTCCCGGCTGCCGCCTGCCCAGCACCCGTCAATTGGCCATGCAAACGGGCCTGCATCGCAACACCATCCACAAGGTTTACCGCCAATTGGAGGCCATGGGCCTGGTGGAAACTCGGGCCGCCTCCGGCATCTACGTGAGCGGCACTGCCCGGCATGCGGTCACCGCCTCCCCCCTTCGCGTCAGCGGTGCGGAGCACTTTCTCAACCCAAATCTGGATCGATCCAAACAGGCCCTGCAACAGGTGCGTCAGGGCATCGATCAGCTTCAGCAGCAAGGCTTTTCTCTGGAGCAGGTACGGGATCTGCTGCTGGCGGAGATCGATTGGCGGTTGCGCTGCAGTGCTCAAGTGCTGGTGTGTGTGCCCAACCGGGATTTGGGTACAGGACAACTGATGGCCCAGCAAATCCAGCAAACTCTGGGCATCCGGGTACAGTTGGTGCCCCTGGAGGATCTGGCCACCGTTCTGGATCAGATCCATTCCGGCACTGTGGTGACGCTGCACTATTTTCTCAGCGCCGTCGAGGCCATTGCCCAACCCCGGGGGGCCCGTGTTCTGACAGTGGAGGTGTCCGACTACGCCCGCGAAATTGCCCTGATCCGCCAATTGCCTTCCTACGCCTGTCTGGGGCTGGTGAGCATCAGCACTGCCCTGCTGGAGGTTGCCGAGGTGATTGTCTACAGTCTGCGGGGAGACCTGCTGGTGCTGACGGCAGTGATCTCGGATACGGAACGGGTGGGATCCCTAATCCGCCGCGCCCATACCCTCATCTGCGATGAGGCCAGCTACCCTACCCTGCGCGCCTTGGTGCGCCAAGCCCGAGCCGATCTAATCCGCACACCCAACCTAGTCTGCGCCACCCCCCACATCGGAGAAGCGGCTATGGCCGAGCTGAGACGGGAACTGGGTGGGATCCCTGGAGCCGGAGGAGATGGGGACGCAAGCAGTAGCAGTTTGCAAGGCAAAGAAACCCATTAAGCCTTGTTGCAGGTGAGCCATTTTGCGGATGACAGGCTGCCCGATATCGTGTTTAAGTGGAAATACGGTAAAAGCTTACTCACTTTGATTCATCGCTGATCAGTCTTTACACGTATGGTGATCCTCGACTACGCCTCCGCCGATCATGACCATGTGGCGGTCACCCGGGAAGGTTTCTGGGAGGCCATCCGCTTCCAAGACCATTTTTACGTCTTCAACCGGGGCTTTTCTCAGCTGCAAGAGGCCATCGCCAGTTGCCGCTACGACATGGATCACGGATCCCTGATCAGCCTGGTGGTGGTGCGCCCTCAGGGCTATGAAGTGTGGTCGCAGGTGGGATCCGACATTCCCGTCTTGCCGAAGCAACTCTTGAGCCCCACAGCCAGGGACTCCGTCTCGCCGGCGCGCCAGTGCTCCGCACCCCTGTCACCAGCGCGGAAGCGTCGCATAGCAATGACGGCTCCATCGGGGCCCGAACGTCCTTTCTGGTCTTTCTGGGGCTGGGGATCCAAGGCTTATGTGGTGGATGGCGAGCCGGCTGCACCCCAGTCTTTGTTCCACCATAGCCCTCGGCCCTACAACGCGCTACAGGCTTGAGCCGGAATCGGTTGCGCCAGCGTCGTGCAGCAACAGTTTCAGGGAACAGGACGGCTCCACATGCAAATTGAGATCCGGCTCTTCCACCAGCAGGGGCACGCGCTCGGCCACTTCCAGGCCAAATCCTTTCAAGCCGCTGATGTGGCGAGAGGTATTGCTGATCAGGCGCATTTTGCGCACCCCCACATCCCGTAGGATCTGGGCTCCGATGCCGTAATCGCGCAAATCCATGACCACCGGCGGCGCGGTTTCAGAAAGGCCCAGATCTTGCCGGGCGTAGGACTTGATTTGCTCGATGAGACTCAGCTCCTGCTCTTGCCGGCGCAGGTACACCAGTACCCCCTTGCCTTGGTGGTCGATCATTTTCAGGGCGGCGGTCAATTGGCGGCGACAATCGCAGCGCAGGGATCCCAGCGCATCCCCCAGGGGACACTCCACATGCACGCGCACCAGGACGGGCTCAGCGGCAAATTGGGTCGGATCCCCTTTCACCAAGGCCAGGTGCTCGACTTGGTTGAGGCTATCGCGGTAGCCGTAAACCCGAAACTGGCCAAACTCCGTTGGCAGGGTGGCGGCAGCCTCTCGGTGAACCAGTTGTTCGGTGCGCAAGCGGTACTCGATGAGGTGGGCGATGGTGATGATCTTCAAATCGTGCTGACGGGCATATTCGATCAACTGGGGCAGGCGGGCCATGGAGCCATCCGGGTTTTGGATCTCGCAAATCACCCCTGCCGGATACAGCCCGGCCAACATCGCCAGATCCACCGCTGCTTCCGTATGGCCAGCCCGTTTGAGTACTCCGCCCTCCCGTGCCCGCAGCGGAAAGACATGCCCAGGCCGGCGCAGATCTTCCGGTCGCGTGTGCGGGTGAATGGCCGCCTGAATGGTGCGAGAGCGATCGGCAGCGGAAATGCCGGTGGAAACTCCAGCCTCTGGCCCAGCATCAATGCTGACGGTGAAGGCAGTTTGGTTGCTGTCGGTGTTCTGCCCCACCATCAGCGGGATCTTCAGCTCATCGAGGCGGGATCCCTGCATGGCCAGGCAGATAAGGCCCCGCCCGTAGGTGGCCATGAAGTTGATAGCTTGGGGCGTGGCAAACTGGGCAGCACAGACCAGATCCCCTTCGTTTTCTCGGTTTTCGTCATCGACCACGATGACCATGCGACCACACTTGAGGTCTTCGAGGGCTTCGGGGATGGAGTGGAAGATCGTTTCTGTCTCGGCCTGCGGGATGGCACTCATGGAAAAAGGGAGAATCTGGCGCAACCGGCCCTGCGCACCGGATCTACCGGATCTATGCTAGAGCAAACCGGGCGACAGGTAGGGATCCCAAGGCAGGGTCAGTACTTGGGAATCGAGGGATCGTAAGCCTCCGCCCAGGCGAGGATCCCCCCGCGCAGGTTTTTTCCTTGGATCCCGGCAGCTTGCAGGATCTTCAGGGCTTTGGCCGAGCGTGCCCCACTCTTGCAGTGGACGATCAGCTCTGAGCCGTTAAGGAGGCGACGCACCTGCTCCACCCCATCGCCATTTTCAATTTGGGGCAAGGGGATCAGGTGAGCACCGGGGATCCGGCCTATCTCCCACTCATTTGGGTTGCGCACATCGACCAACACAAAGTCTTGGTGAGCATCCATCCGCGCTTTCAGCTCGGCCACAGTGATCTCGGGGATCTCTGTCTGGCCAGCTTGTTCTGTGGCTTGGGCTGGCGGGATCCCGCAGAACTGTTCGTAGTCGATCAGCTCAGTGATGGGCGGAGTAGCCGGGTTTTTGCGCAGCTTCAGCTCCCGGAAGCTCATGTTCAGGGCATCGTAAAGCAGCAGCCGCCCACTTAGGGTTGTGCCCACGCCCAGCAGGATCTTCACGGTTTCGGTAGCTTGAATAACACCGATGATGCCGGGGAGGATCCCCAACACTCCCCCTTCGGCGCAGGAGGGCACTAGTCCTGGTGGGGGCGGCTCGGGGTAGAGATCCCGGTAGTTGGGCCCATCTTCGTAGTTGAAGACCGTCGCTTGTCCCTCGAAGCGGAAGATCGAGCCGTAGACATTGGGCTTGCCCGTCAACACACAGGCATCGTTCACCAGGTAACGGGTGGGGAAGTTATCGGTGCCATCCACAATCACGTCATAGTTGGCAAACAGCTCCAGTGCGTTGTGGGCCTTCAGGGCGGTGTTGTAAACATCCACTTGACAGTGGGGGTTGATCTCCAGGATGCGGTTCTTGGCCGATTCCACCTTCGGCTTGCCCACCCAGGAGGTGCCGTGGATCACCTGCCGCTGCAGGTTGGACACATCCACCACATCAAAATCGACAATGCCGATCCGCCCCACGCCGGCTGCCGCCAAGTACAGCAACAGGGGCGAGCCAAGGCCGCCTGTGCCGATGCACAGCACTTTGCCCGCTTTCAGCCGCTTCTGTCCTTCTAGGCCCACCTCGGGCAGGATCAAATGCCGAGAAAACCGCTCCATCTCTTCGCGGGAGAGGCTAACTTGGCTGGTATCCAGGTTCAACATGCTCACAACCCTCCAGCAATAGCGGGAACGATGCTGATGACGGCTTGTTCTCCCACGGGGGTGTTGTTGCCTTGGGGCAACGTGCGCACATCCTCGTCGTTGAGGTAGACATTGACAAAATTGCGCAGCTTCCCATCCTCGGTGTAGAGGTGGCGCTTCAGCTCGCCGTAGCGGGCGATGAGGTTGCTCATCACTTCGCCGACATTGCTGCCCTCGATCTCGACAGCCTCCAGGTTGTCGGTGTAGGGGCGCAGGGGAGAGGGGATCAGAACTTTGGTTGCCATGGGAGTTCGGGGAGAGATCTTGGGTATCTACTGGAGACTTTTGAGGATCCAGAGGATCTGGGCTGACCTATCCGTCTGGCCGATCTGGTTGGAGCAGTCTACGGATTTCGATGATTCAGCTATGTTACAGACAAGGTTCAGCACTAGACTACCGCTTTTTCCGGTGGTACCCATCCCAGCTTTCAAGGATCCCAACTGAACTTAGCCGTGAATTTCAGCCTCAAACAGCGGCAAAGCCCAAACGACTCTAGCTTGCCAAAGCCGGGAGCGAGGGGATGCGAATGTCTTCCAGCATCTGCATCGGCTCCCGTTGGGGCTGCTCCTGCTCATCCAAAACCCAGCTCACCACCTCTTCTGCCTTGCCATCGCGCACGCTGACGATCACACAGGAAAAGCCCCAGGGAAAAGCATGCTGCCGATCAAACTCGGAGGGGATGGCCGCATGGTTGGGATGGGAATGATAGGTGCCCAGGATCCCCAGCCCTTTGCGCACCGCATGGTCGTTGGCCCGCTTGAAATCCGCCGGATCGATCAAGAAGCGGCGGCGGCTGGATTCTCCGTCTGCCAGAGGGTTTTCCGCTTGATCCCAGGTGTTGGTCACCGACCAAAGCTCGTGGATGATCTTGTCGGATCCCCGGATTTCCCCAATTAAAATGCCGCAGCTCTCGTGGGGAAAGGCTTGTTCGCCGTGCTGGCGGATGCTGTGAAGGTGGTCTGCCGAGAGGTAGAGGGCCATGAATCTCGCCTTTGCCGATGGAGTTACCGTTCTTTTATTCTGGCACAAGTTGGCCGGGGATCCCTCAACTTAGCTACAGCGGATGCCATTGGGGCGCAACGGGCAGGCCGTTCCGCAGAGGCCGCCGCTGCTGAAAATGTTCGGCCACCAGTGTGGCGCGGTCAGACCCGTCCATCGAGTGAACCCAGAGGTGGCTCTGGCTTTGGAGGGGTGACGGGGGCATAGTGGGGGCAACCCTGGCACGGCCCTTGGGGATGGACGGCACAGCGCAACCAAGCCGAGTGGGCACTGAAAACACAAGAGGGATCCCCCAGGGGTGGGCCAAATTCGCCGGCCCGTTGACGGCGCAGCAGCACCACTTGCCGTCGCCAATCTTGCAAAAATCGGCTGTAGGCGCGTTCCCGCCAGCGACGCTTGGCCGCATTTTCGAGGACGTGGGCGGTGAGGTTATCCAACATGGAACGATACCCAGGGAAGAGGCCAACAGGCTGGGAGTTGCGTTGGATGGCTGAGAACCTCAGGATGGCACACTCTGGCGAGGAGAACCTAAGAACTGTAAACTCTCCTATAGATTGGTTTAAGTTTGTGGCGTTCCTCCCGATGGCTCTGGCTGCTGGTGGCGGGCCTGGGCCCGTTGCAGGGCTTCTCGCACCACAGCAAAGCCCGTTCCCCCGGCGCTGAGCCGCGTGGCCACCACCTGGCGGGGCTCAATGGCCGTCAAAATGTCCGCCTCAAAGGCCGGGTGGAAGGTTTTCCAGCGCTCCAAGGGCAGATCCCGCAGCAGGATCCCCTCTGCCAAACAAATGCGCACAATCTGCCCCACCAAATCATGGGCTGTGCGAAAGGGGATCCCTTTGCGCACCAGGTAGTCGGCCACATCGGTGGCGTTGGAGAAATCTTCCTGCACAGCAGCGGCCATGCGCTCAGGTTGAAATTGGATCCCTTCCCGCAGCAGAAGGGTCATCGCCTCTAGGCAGGCTTTCAGGGTATCGACCGTGTCGAATAGCCCCTCTTTGTCTTCTTGGAGGTCTTTGTTGTAGGCCAGCGGCAGCCCCTTCAAGGTGACCAACAAAGCCTGGAGATGGCCAAACACCCGCCCCGCCTTGCCGCGCACCAGCTCCGGCACATCGGGATTTTTCTTCTGGGGCATGAGGCTGGAGCCGGTGGCACAGGCATCGGTGAGGGTGACAAAGCCGAACTCCTGGGAAGCCCAGAGGATCACCTCTTCCGAGAGGCGGCTGAGATGCACCAAAATCAAGCTGGCGGCAGCGTGGAACTCCACCAGGTAGTCTCGGTCGCTGACGGCATCCAAGCTGTTGGCGCTGATCCGCTCAAATCCCAGCAGATGGGCGGTGAGCTGCCGATCAATGGGCAGGGAAGTGCCGGCCAAAGCTCCGGATCCGAGAGGACAGACATTCGCCTCTTCCCGCACCCGCCCCAGCCGTTGCCAGTCTCGCCAGAGCATTTCTTCATAGGCCAAGAGGTGGTGGGCTAAGCTAATCGGCTGAGCCCGTTGCAGATGGGTGTAGCCGGGCAGGATCGTCTCCAGATGCCGCTCGGCCAAGTCCAACAAAACTCCGCGCAGCTCCCAGAGAGCTTGACGAAGGTGATCGATTTGATCCCGCAGATAGAGGCGCAGATCGGTGGCCACTTGGTCGTTGCGGGAGCGCCCGGTATGCAGTTTTTTTCCCACTTCCCCCACCAAAGCCACCAAACGACGCTCGACGGCATAGTGGACATCCTCTGCCTCTGGATCGGGCCGGAAGGTGCCGGCAGCCGCCTCCTGTTGGATCTGCTCCAATCCCTGCCGGATCTGGTCGGCCTCTTGCCGGGTCAGGATGCCACAAGCGGCCAACATTTGCACATGAGCCAGGGATCCGGCCACATCGTAGGGCAGCAGGCGGATGTCGAAGCCGATGCTGGCGTTGAAGCGGGCGATGGCAGGATGCAGGGATCCCTCGAAGCGTTGGCTCCAGGGGCGAGGGGTGGAAGTTACCGTCGGCTCAGACATCGGCTGGGAACCGGAAGAATGGGGAGAAGGATTGACCACCGTAGGAAGACCCCACTGCAGTTGTGGAGAAAAAACACAGAAACCGACCGCCGACGGCCAAAACCCCGCCGGCCCAGGCCCAATGGATCCAGCTAGAGCAATGGTGACAAGGCCCTAGTGGGAGCTGGTGATGCTCTTGAGCATGTAGCCCACTACGATCCCTGCCAAGAGCGCCCAAATTTGGCCCGATTCCACAAAGCCATTCCAACCCTTGCGGATATCGCCCAGCACATCCTGTCGGAACACCTGCCCGACAATCATTTCCGTCTGGAAAGCCGCGGGGGCCGGCAAGTAAACCGAGGCGGTTTCAGACCCAGAAGGAGAGAAGTTCATGGTTGTACCTCAGGTGTAGATAACACAGTGCAGCCAACCTGGTAGCTCCACCAGCTAGAGCGTACCGCTCTGAAAGACCTACGAAACGCCAACAAACACTTCCACTCGCACCGGCGGCGCGGAGTGCTCAGCGTCTGCCGCGCTTCTGCTTTCTTCCTGCCTTAACGAACTATGGCTGGCAGCAGAGATCACCCCCACTGCCCCGCCAGAGGGATCTCCACAGGCGTGACTTCCCCGCAAGCTGCAGGTAGCCGCTCCTTGCTCTCTGAGAGAGCCACACAGACTAAAGCTGGAGCAGGCTTTAGCCCATGCAGAACGCATGCCAGAACTAACCAACTAGCCTAGTAGTCCGGCAAAACCACGTCAACCAACCCACCGTTGCTGCCCAGCCCAGTAGCGTTGAGTAGCTTGCTTGAGCTATTGTGAGCGTTGCGGCCTGCTGTCATTAACCCTGAGTTTGAACTTTTTTAGCTAGGCTGGCTCGGAGTCGGGCAACACCTTCAACACCACCAGCGTTGTATCGTCCACGGGCTCAGGCCGCAGGGAAATCTCGTCCTGCAACAGGAGCTCTGGATCCTCGGGCAGCCATAGGGGAAGAGGGTGGGATCCCCGGCGGCCTCGGAAGGCATCCATCTGCTCAAACAAGCTCTCCAAGATGTCTTCGGGGGAGTCGTAGCGACAGGCAGCATACTGGATGGCGTCCATCAGCCCAGAGGTTTCCAAGCGCTCGCCGCGGGTGTTGGCTGTCTCCGTGTAGCCATCGGTGTAGTACACCACCACATCCCCCGGTTGCAGTTGCACGCAGCTTTCCGAGTAGTGGCTGTTCCCCTCCAAGCCGATCAGCGCCCCCTCTGTGTCCAGGGGTTGAATTTGCCGGGTGCGGGCTTGCCACCACAGGGTGGGGTTGTGGGCCGCGTTGCTGAAGCAGAGGCGATGGGAGCGGGGATCGTACTCCGAATAAAACAGGCTGATGAAGCGATTGGAGTTTTCCAGATCGCTGTACATGGCCCGATTCAAGCGCTGCAAAACATGGGCCGGCGAATGGCGGTTGAGGGCTTCCGCCCGCACCATGGCCCGGGTCATGCTCATCAACAGGCCGGCAGGTACCCCTTTACCCATTACATCTCCAATGACAATACCCAAGCGAAAGTCTTCAGCTTCTTCAAATGAGGCTGGAGGGGCAGCCGGATCCGATGTTTCCGGTCGTTCGCCGGGAATCTTGATGAAGTCGTAGTAGTCACCCCCCACTTTGCTGGCCACCCGGCAACGGGCTGCCAAGCGAATCCCCTTGACTTGAGGGCACTCCCGAGGTAGCAGTTGGGTCTGGATGTAGGAGCCGATCTCCATCTCTTTTTCCAGGGCCATCTTGCGGCGCAAGGCTGCCGTCAAGCGGTCATTTTCGATGGCCACCCCTGCCTGATCGGCGACCAAGCGCAACAGTTGTTGGCGACGTTCATCCCAGTGGTAGCCAGGCTGACGGCTGAAGACGTACAAGCGACCCTGGACAGAGTTGCGAATCAGCAGCGGCGTGCCGAAAAGGCGTACATCCGGCCCCAAGCTCTGGCAGAACCGTTCGTCCAAGAGGTGTTCAAGGGCAGGGATCTTAACAGACAGGGATCCCTCCGTTTTGAGGATGGGCTCTTGAGCCGAGAGGGTCTGGGTAATTTGCTCCATCTCAGCCCGAATCTGCTCGCGGTGATTGAGATCAGAGCAATGCAGTTGATCCAACTGGATGGTGCCGTTGGGATTGAACAAAACCAGGGCTCCCCCTTCGGCATCGGTCAGTTGGCTGGCCACAAAAGCCGTCAGCTCCAGGATCTGGTTCAAGTTGTTAAAGGAGCGCAGGGCAAAAGCCAACCACGCCAGCAGATACTGCATCCGATAGTGTTCTCTCCCCAGCTCTGCCACGCGATCCGGCATTGCAGGGGCAGGCACAATGGCCGGCTTGACCTCCGGCAGCTCTCTATCATCGGACGCAACGGCACCTGAAGAGGTGGGATCCCCATCCTGGCTGGCCTGAGCTGAGCGCAAGTCCCCCGGAGTGTCCGTAGGCGGCAGCGACGGAGCATTGGGGGGAAAGGGACTTTTGCCTGAATCCTGGGCCAGCAAGGACTCTGACCCCAAAGAGCTCGACAGCCCGGCAGAGGGCTGCCCTGAAACGGCCTTTTGGGGGCTGTGATCATCCATCGGGAAGGCTGGCTTAATCCCTTGGAAACGTAACGAAACAGCTTAGCAAAAATCTCACAAGCTTTATCACACAAAGATCAAGATCCTCATTTTCCCTCACACCCGGCGAGGCTGACGGGATCCCTGGCACAGTTCCCGGTAGAGCTGTTCCACCTGGTTGATGTTGTGGCTGAGGGTATAGCGCTCCAGCACCCGCTGGCGGGCCTTCATCCCCAGCAGTTGGGTAAACTCCCGTTGATCCCGCAGCAAAGGCAACAGCGTTTGCAGCTCCGCCGTCACCCGTGTCGGATCCAGCAGGATCCCGGCTCCATCGGCCAAAACCTCGCCATCGGCACCCACATCGGTGGCCACTGCTGCCAGCCCACAGGCCATCGCCTCCAACAGGGACAAAGAGAGCCCCTCGATTAAAGAGGGCAAAATAAACACATCGGCTCCTCGCAAGATCTCGATGCGTTGCTGCTCGTCGGCAATATAGCCCAGCCAGTGGATCCCATGTTGAAGGGTGTAGAAGGGCTTGAGGGTGTTGAGCAGCGGCCCATCCCCCACGATCAGCAGACCACACTTCTCCCCCATTTGGGAGTGTTTCCAAGCCTTGAGCAGGGCCTCCAGGTTTTTCTCCGGCGAAACCCGCCCCTGATAGACGAAGATCCGCTCCAGTCCCAACCGCTGTTTGAGGGTGGAGGGCCCAGGCGCATACTTGTCCACATCGACCCCATTGGGAATGACCACCACCTGTTGGGGGCGCACCCCCAGCTTGACCAAGATCTCCCGCTGCGTTTCCGAGAAGACGATGGTGCGGTGATAGTTGGCCAAACACGGTGCGTAGAGCTGGTAGGCCAAGTATTGGGTGCGAGAGGCGATGTTGCGCCGCCGTCGGTCGAAGGCAGGGTGGAAAGTAGCCACCAGCGGCTGGTTGAGCTCAGCGCAGATCTCCGGCAACACAAAGTCGATGGGAGAAATGGTCAAGGAGGCATGCACCAGATCCGGCTGCAATTCCTTGAGAGCCTGGGTGAGCAACCGCTTGGCGTTGGGGGCCGGGATCGTGTAAATCTGCGATTTGTACAGACAGGGGAGGGAAACGTCTCGACGATCCAGCTCCGCCCTCCAGCCTTCACCACCGGGATCCAGAGCGGGCGATTGGCCGTCGTTGGTGAAGTGAAAAAAGCTAACCTGATGTCCCCGATCCAAAAGGCCGTTGGTCACCTCGCGGCTATAGGTGACGTTGCCACAGAAAGGTGTTTTTTTGCCTATCCAGGCGATGTGCATGGGCGGATCCCCGCGGAGCTAAAACGCTGAGCTGCAAAGGGAGTCTCGATGCTCAAGCCTCTACAAGAGTAGCAGAGTTAGCTCCTGCCTTGGCCCGTCCCCTCGGAAGAGGATATCCAACCTCGCGCTGCGGCAGGATTTACGAGACCTCTCTGCCCAATAGGCTCCAGGTGTACAGCCCCGCCAGCCCCGCCAGAACAGACAGGGCCAAAAACATCCAGGGAAGGCCAAGGCGGGCTTCTGCCAATCCCGTGAACACCAGCGGCAAACTGAGGGCAATGTTGGCGGCGTTGTTCTGGAGCCCAAAGATCTTGCCTCGCAGATGGTCAGGCGTTTCCTCTTGGATCAAGGTTTGCATCGGCACCGCCACCAAAGCCCCCCCACAGCCCAACAGGGCAATCCAGCCCAAGCTGGGCAGCAACCAGTGGGTCGTCCAGGATAGGGCTGCCAGAGCCCCACAGAGCAGCAGGGATCCCAGCCCAATCCAGGCGCGGCGGCTCACCCGTCGGCCCGTATGGCCGACCCAAAAGGCGCCGATCCCCATGCCCAGGCCGGCAGCGGCCAACAACACCCCGAACTGATCTGGCTTCAGCTCTGCCATCACTTCTGCCATGCGCACCGCCAACACTGCCAGCGCCGCAAACAGCGAGTAGAGCACCACCACCTGCACCAAGGCAGCTCGGATCAGGGGCATCTGGCTGACATATTGCAGGCCCAAGCGGAGATCTTCCCAGAGGTGGGGGACTTCCCAACGCCGGGGCTCTAGCTTCTCGTGGGGTTGCAGCAGCAATAGCAGGGATCCCGCCAAGAGGTAGGCTCCCCCCACCAACAGCTCCGGCCCCACTTCCCAGCCCGGCAACCAATGGCGTACCCAACGATCTGCCAGGGTTAACAGCGGCTCCCCCACGGCAAACCCGACGATCAGCGAAGCCATCATCGTGGTGGTGTACAGGGAGTTGGCCGCCAGCAGCTCTCGCTTCGGCAGGATCAGGGGCAAAGTCGCCTGCTCGGCAGGAGCAAAAAACTGGGTCAGAACCGAGACGGCAAAGCTCACCAGCAACAGCCCCGCAAACCCCAAGGGGATCCCCGGCCAAAGGTCGCGCCCGGCAGTGAGCCAGAGCAGCGGCGGCAACAGCAGCACTAGGATCCCACGCCCCAGGTTGGAGAGCACCAACACCCCTTTTTTCAGCCAGCGATCCACAAATACCCCTGCCAGGCTGCCCAATAGCATCGCCGGCAGCGTAAAAGCCAGCATGATGGCCGAGACCCAACCGCTGATGGAAGCCCCTTCGGGTTGAAATTCGCGGGCAACCAAGCCGATCAGCAGCACCAATAACACCTTGTCCGCCAACTGCGAACACACCTGCCCCATCCACAGCAGCAGGAAATTGCGTCGGCGCAGCACGGCAAGAAAGTTTCTCAGGCCCGGCTCAGCCAGACCTTGATCTTCCTCTTCCTTTTGCCCTTTTTCGGGATCCTCAGGAGGTGGCTCCGGCAGGGGATCCCCAGGAGAACACTCCGGCGAGCTGAGGGCGGGGCTTGCTGTCGGCTCAGGCAAGAGAGCTTCTGACTTCAGCCCCCAAGTTGGCGTTGACGCAGGTGGGGGATTCTGGAGAGGGGAACTGGGGTGGCAGATCCCTGCCCCTCCCTCCGGCCAGCCCCATCGTTGCTCCAAAGTCATCATGCTCCCCAGGTGACCTGCCCATTTCCCCGACGTCGGCCCCACAACAGAATGGGATCCCGTCAGCAAACAAAAGTGGAAATGGGGTGCCCCGATCTTATCTTGGCCCGCCTTCCAATCCACCAACCCAAATCTTGGGAATCGGCAGGCCTAGCTTCCTGCGGCAGACAAGGAGCGCAAGGGATCCGGGATCGACTCGCTTGGAGCCACAAAGCTGCCCTTCTCTACAAAGGTTAAGCGCAGGCTCAGCCAACGA
Source organism: Thermostichus sp. MS-CIW-37 (assembly GCF_054060065.1). Taxonomy (NCBI): domain Bacteria; kingdom Bacillati; phylum Cyanobacteriota; class Cyanophyceae; order Thermostichales; family Thermostichaceae; genus Thermostichus; species Thermostichus sp. MS-CIW-37. The sequence continues at coordinate 47,907 of NZ_JBSSCV010000005.1, forward strand.
ATAAAATCCGCGTTGGTGGATACCACTGCCCCCAGGGGCTCCTTCAACTTGTCCCGCAGGGGCTTTAACTCTGGAGCTTCCATGAAGGCCGGCTGGGGCACCCAGAAGAAATCGACAGGGCAATGGCGCTCCTCGCAGTATCGACGACGCTCCTCCAGCACCTCTTCCAGAGGCTCAGAACGTAAGAAAGACAGGCTGGCAACGACAAAATGATAGGTAGTCGGTTCGGCAGCAGACATAAGATTGCTGTGGAACTGTGTTGAGAATAAAGGCTAGAGCCGAGCGTCCACCGCTCCTTGCAGATCCTCTCCCTCAGAGAGAGGCAGATTTGAGCAGATGCGGAGCCGGATCGCGGGAGCTACACAGCGGCTGACAGTCTTCCAACTGCCGGAGAACGGGTAGCCGCGCCATGACTTCCTCAGGGGGCATGGAGTGTTCTGAAGCCTGCTTGAGGGTAGGTAGAGCCTGAGCTGCCCATTCCCGAGCCCAGGGAGCGGACTCAGGAGTTTCCTTCTCCTCCAACAGCTCTTGGCAAAGGGCAGTTGAGCGCTCCAAGTCACCACTGCCCTGATATGCCATGATCAGAGCTACACGAGCCAAAACGCACTCTTCCGGATCTGCCCTAGAGCCATTGCGCTCGCTCAGGCGGTGCTCCTGTCTCTCTTGGATGGAACAGCAGTAGCAGAACGACTCGAGAAGGTTGATCGCCTCCAGGTAGCGCTCCTGCTTGAGAGCAGTAATGCCGGCGCGGAGGGATCCATGGGGGTGGGACATGAGCCTAAGCACAAGAAAAAGATCTTAGACGGACTTGCACCCAAGGGTTATCCAGTTAGTGACCCGTCTTCTTATCCAAGGTTTCGTGTCTAAAACTACTATACACCCTCTGGACAAGTGACCGCCGATTTACTCTTCCTCATTAAGCTTGTGGAAGGGGCGCTCAACCCTTACGGGCTAGGGTGTAGGCGCTGACATAGTGAGTCTCCCGGCGCAACACCGCACAGCCTGCCTGTTGCAGGCGCAACCCCAGATCGTCGTGGATGTAGTCGCGGTAGTAGGGTTCGTGGAAGGTTTGCATAAAGGCTTCCATCGTCTCCTTCAGCTCTGGCGAATCCAGCAGTTGCACCGAGTCGCAGATGACCACCACGCCCCCTGGCTTCACCACCCGACTCATCTCGTTGATGACATTTTGTCTGGCCGGGCCAGGCAGCTCATGAAAGAGAAAAACGCTGATGACGGCGTCAAAGGTGGCATCGGCATAGGGCATGGCCTCGGCGTTGGCGCGGATAAGCTGGGGCAGCTCCCCCGGCAGCTCCTGCAACAGTCGGTTGGCCTTGCGCAGATAGGCAGGAGAAAGATCCAGGCCATACAAAGCCGCTTTGGGCAGGGATCCCCGCAGCAAGCGCAGCATCCGCCCCGTGCCACAGGCTACATCGAGGATGTGGGGGCTGACCAAGGTGGGATCCAACGCATCTTTGAGCAGGCGAATCACCCGACGGCGCATTGCATCCGCTGTGCCCCCAAACAGCAGCTCCACCTGCAGGTCATAAAGCTCAGCCGAGCTGTCGCTCAGGTAGCCGTTGGTTTGGTAATGGAAATTTTGCAGGTAGTATTTCGGATAGCCCTCGGTGGAGATGTCTTGAGAAAACTCTTGGTAACGCTTGCTGTGAACCCGCCGAGTAATTTGCGGCAAATCCAACCACACCTGCGGGTAATAGCGGGCAAAGTCCAGCCAGGGGTTGTCGAACAGGAGCGCGTGAGGGTAGTACCCTGCCTCAGCATCTTGCCAGTCCGCTTGCAGGAGTTGTTCGTAACGGGCCCGCAACACCTGTAGCGTGTCAGCGCTCACCCGCACCTTGGCCCGCGGCGGCGGGGTCCTCCCGGAGGAGAAGCTTTGCAGATCCCTGAGCACGGAGAGCATCAGATCTGAAGCTTGGGTGGAGAGCGCTTTGTGGGCAAAGCCGAAGATGTTTTTGCCCCACTGAAAAGCGCGGTAGGCAGCTTCTCCGACTGGAGATGGGATCGGCAGCGACAGCTCAGGACTTAGTTGTAGGCTCATAACCCTGCAAGGTGCGAATGAAGAATGAAGGCTTAACGTTTGTTTACACTTAATTATAGCAAGGCGGCCACGCCGGGCCGGCAGCCGCTGGGCGCGGGGAAAACCTGGCGGAATTGGATCCCTGAGCACACCCCATCTGGCCAAGCAGGGGAGTACTCTAGTGGTGTCCTCAAAAGGATGTCCCCGATTGCCCTATGAGCTGGAGGAAGGGGCTGATCAGGTCGATTTGATAATGGGAAGAGGGAGCGCCTCAGCATGACAACCAAGACGGTGTTGGTCATTGACGATAGCATCATGATTCGCAAGATGGTGGCCAGCATCTTGGCCGATCAGTTCCAAGTGGTGGAGGCCAAAGACGGGTTGACAGGGCTGGAAGCGGCCAAAAAACATCACCCCGACCTGATCCTGCTGGATTTTGTCATGCCCAAGATGGATGGCTACGACACCTTGCAGGCCATCCGCCGCGAAGACAGTCTGAAAAATACTCCTATCATCATGATGTCGGGGCTGAAGGAACAGGTGACTGCCCGCATCCCTGAGCCCTTTGTCGATTTTGACTTTATCGAGAAACCGTTTGAGGCAGATGCCCTTTTGGCTCGCATCCAAAAGGCCCTCCAGGTCGCTCCTGCCGCCGCACTGGAGCCGGGATCCGAAACCAACACCCAACTGATTCTGAACCGGCTCACCGCCATCGAGACGCTGCTTATCCAAGGTACGGAAAACCTGATCCAGCGGGAAGTAGTGACGCGGCTTGCCAACCTCAACCAGCGCCTAGATCGTCAGGAGTCTCACAGCGCTAACCTAGAAGAGCAAATCCGTAAGCTCACCAGCGAAGTGGAACGGCACAGCCAGGGCTTAGCCCTAATCGTCAAAGAGCTGCGGCATATCCGTAAACTATTGGGGGGTCTTGATGGCTGAGCAAAGCTTTGAGCGCGCCTACCGACACCTGGATGCGGTGACGGCTCTATTTGTGGCCGTGCTGCTGATCTCCAACGTTGCTTCCAGCAAGATCGTTCTTCTGGGGCCCTTTACCTTTGACGGGGGCACCATTCTTTTCCCCCTCAGCTATATCTTTGGCGACATCCTCACCGAAGTCTATGGCTATGCCCGCTCGCGACGGGTGATCTGGCTGGGATTTATCTCGGCGGCCCTCATGTCGGTAACGTTCATGATCGTGGGATCCCTGCCTGCGGCCCCCGACTGGCCCTATCAAGAAGCCTACGACCAGATTCTGGGCCTGACGCCCCGCATTGTCCTGGCCAGCTTAATCGCCTATTGGGGAGGCAGCTTTGCCAACGCCTACGTACTGGCCCGGATGAAGGTGTGGACGCGGGGACGGTGGCTGTGGACGCGCACCATCGGCTCTACCTTGGTGGGCCAAGCGGTGGACACGGGTCTGTTTGTCACTTTGGCTTTTTGGGGGGTGTTCCCCGGCCTGGGCAGCTTAATACTCTCCAACTATGTGTTCAAGTGTGCCGTTGAGGTGGCGTTTACGCCCCTGACCTATGCCATTACCGGCTGGCTAAAGCAGCAAGAACAAGAAGACTACTTCGATGTGGCAACCGACTTTAACCCCTTCCGCATCCAGCCTGTATCCAGGTGAGTCCATCAACTGCCCCAACGGATTTGGCTTTGAGAGGGATCCCATTTTGGTATAGTCAAAGCGTTATCCTTTCTATCCTGCTGCCGTCCGGTGTTACCGGGAGCTTTTATCCAAGACAAGACTTTTGTGAGGGATCCGAAAGATGATGCTCGTTTTCCAAATTGCTTTGTTGGTGTTGGTGCTTTACAGCTTGCTCTTGGTGGTGGCGGTGCCAGTGCTCTACAGCTCAGCCAGCGACTGGAGCCGGGCCAAGAATGTGATTTTGGTGGGATCCCTGCTCTGGGTGCTGATGGTGATCGGGGTGGGGGTGCTGAGTTTCCTCAAGTGAAGAAGCAGTAGAAGGGCAGGGGCATCTTGCCGTTGCAATCGGCGCTGTGGGGGGCTGCACTGTGGGTATGGTGGCCCAAAGTTCTTGTTGAGATCTCTGCCAGAACTGCGTACTTGCGCACCCCGGTGAGCCCTAGGCTCTCTCGGTAGAGGGGATCCCATCCTCTACAATGGACGGCGAGGCGTCGGCCTTGCTTGCCATCGGTCAGGCTGTCTACAGGCCGCGCTAGTGAGCTTTGAAGGTGCTGAGGTGTTTCAACCAGCGGAGGTTTGGGTGTTGAGAGCAGTGATGAGAGCAGGGAAATGTTCGCAGGAACTTGGCCTTGCTCGGCGAGGCATGAGGCTGGCCTTGGCGGGCCTGTTGATGGGGAGCCTGGGATCCCTGGTGATGCCCCATTCTGCAGAGGCGCAGTCGGGTTTGGTGATCACCGGCAGTGAAGGGGTACCTGTCCTCAGCTATCGGCTCGATTTTGGCGGGGTTCGCAGTCGTTTGGATCGCTATCGCCTGACCATTCCCCCCCAGAATGTGGCGGTGGCAGAAGTGCAGATCAACGGGGACAGGAATTTCGATGGCCGCATCGATCCGGAAAGTGTCCGCCTGGAGGTAGAAGGCCGGCCTGTAGAGCTGGATCAAGTGTACTGGAACGAGGAGTTTCGCTCTCTAGAGGTGGTGGCCCGTCAACCCATTGCTGCCGGTCAGGAGATCCGTCTGGTGCTCTCCAACGTGCGCAACCCTTCATCTGCCGGTATCTACCGTGTGGAGGCGCGGGTACGGGGTACGGAACCCAACCCCCTCTTCCGGAATGTGGGCAACTGGCTGATTACCATTGAAGACCCAGAGCGGATTGGCTTCTGATCTATTGACCCGATGATCTGACCTACTGTTGATCTTTGCGGCGATCCTATAGGCACAGCCCTTTTGCGGGTCTGGGACAGCGACACCCAAGTTCCCGGCCAGTTGGGGTGGGATCCCTCTGCAAGTGTTTGTTCGCCGTGGTATGGGCTGCTGGAAAAAGCCGGAGTTCTGAGTTTTTCTAAGAATGGGGATTGTGCAAATCCGGCAAGTTTGGGTGGGGGAGTGTTTACCTTGTTGCTTGCTGACACCTGGTATCCCAATTGGTGGCAAGCTCTGATTTTGGGCATGGTGCAGGGGATCACCGAATTTCTTCCCATTAGCAGCACGGCCCATCTGCGGGTGTTTCCGGCTTTGGTGGGGTGGCCGGATGCGGGAGCTTCGTTTACGGCGGTGATCCAGTTGGGCAGTTTGGGGGCGGTGCTGATCTACTTTGCCTCTGACCTGCGCCAGTTGATCCTCGGCTCTTGGAAGGCTTGGCGAGAACGAGATTTTCAGCAGGAGCCTTGGCGGCTGTCGGTCGGGATCTTGGTGGGAACAGTGCCAATTGTGGTTGCCGGCTGGGCCATCAAGGCAATTTGGGGATCCCCGCCCCGCCAGTTGTGGGTGATCGCCACTGCAGCCATTGGCTTGGCTTTGTTGTTGGGCTGGGCAGAGCAAACGGGCAAACGCCAGCGAGACCTTCACAGCTTGGGCATTTGGGATGGGATCTGGGTAGGGCTGGCCCAAGCTTTGTCCCTGATCCCTGGGGTGTCGCGCTCCGGCTCGACGCTGACGGCAGGGCTGTTTCTCCATTTGCAGCGCTCGGCTGCCGCTCGCTACTCCTTCTTGCTGGGGATCCCGGCATTATTTTTGGCGGGGGTTGTGGAGTTTATCTCCGAGTTCGAGGCAGAGGCCCTGCTGCCGCAGGGGTTGGGGACGCTTTCGGCCTTCGTCTTTTCCTACTTGTCTATCGATTGGCTAATTCAGTTTTTGCAGCGCAGCAGCACCTGGCTGTTCATTGTTTATCGGATTGGCTTTGGCTTGTTTATTATCTTGGGTTTAGCGCTGGGGTTCCTAAGACCCTAATCAAGCTCAGTCAACTACAATCCACGGGGATCCCTGAGGTGGTCACTCCTTTCTGGCTGCTTTTCCCACTGAGAAGATTGGCAAAATGGGATCCCTGCCTGAGGAGGTGGAGGCTCAGATTCGGTCTTTATCGGTGGAGCGCTTGGAAGAGCTGGGTCTAGCCTTGCTGGAGTTCCAGTCGTTGATTGACCTCACCACCTGGCTTGATGGATTCAGCCATTAAAGGTTCAGGGCTCCGTATCATACGCTGACGAATCTAAAGATTGGGCCTGTGTGTTGCAGCGCACTTGCACTTTGTTGAAGCAGATGTTAGTTTCTACTTGAGCATCAGGCTGCAAATCCAGTCTTGCTCTTGTCGGGTGATGAACGGTAGATCCTCCTGAGAGAGTTCCTTCTAGGGATCCCTGCCCTAATTTTGTGTTGCTTGTAGCTCCAATAGAAGGATTGCCGGATCCCTGTGGGGGTCACTTGTGCCACTTGAACTGCTAGAACCAAGGCGATTATGAACGGCCTCAGGATACTGCTTATGTTGATGCTCTCTTCTGTGTTGGTGTTGCTGTGTGGGTGCAGTGGCGGGGGAGGTTCTACCCCCAGTGCAGAAGAAGAGCCCAATCCTGATCCCACTACTGGATTTGTGCCGGGTGAGGATCCCTCTCCAGATATGATCCCGGTCGATGAACTGGATAGGTTGTTCCCCAATTTGCCGCCGGATCCGGGGGAAGAAGGCAAGCAGACTTTAGAGGGGATTGATGCCGATGGAGATGGCGTGCGTGATGATGTGCAGCGCTGGATTTACCGCCGGTATCCCAATGATGAGCTGAAGCGGAAGGCCATGCTGCGATACGCCAAAGCTTTACAGGCAAGCATCGTGAATGTTGACAGGGATAGTCGAGACCAGGTGCGTGCAAGAGTGCTTGATCGTTTCCGAGCAATTCGATGTGCGCGGTTAGCATTTGGCGGGGCAAATGAATTCGACCTGATTGATGAAGTTGCTGAAGCAAGAAGGGAAGTGGAATTTCAAATGCTTAACACCCAGGAAAGAGTTATTGCAGATTTAACTGTTGATGCCAAGTTCTCTGGACAAGTCGTTGGCGCAGAAGAATGGACATGTACTGACCCAATTCGCTAGATTAGTGAGGATAAATGGATGTTCGGTCGAAATACTGTTCGTCTTGTTGTTTTATTGTGCTGTTGCCTGTCTGTACTGATTCTCAAGTCTTGCTCATTACCGAACAAATCAACTATCTACTCAGTCGTTTCTCCCAACCTAGGTTTCAATACTACTGAATCTATTCTTAAGTCTAGTCTTAAGTCTAAAATCTATTATATTAACGGGTTAGCAACTGCAATAGGTGACGCAGAAGGAAATCTTGATAGGATCATTGCTGCCATTGGAGGAAATGAAGAGAATGTATTGAGCCGAATCAAAGACAACATTGGGTTCGAGCAAGACATCGCAAACTATCGGCTTGCTTACAACATGGCTTTGGGAGGAATAACTGCGTCTGGAAATGTAACTCAAGCAGCAGACAACCCAACCTTTCAAATCGTTGCATCCATTGCACTCAAGATTCGGGAAGCACTGCCAGAACTGTCAGACCCTCAAGCGTGGCAATATGCTCGTGTTCTTCTAAAAGCCCCAAATGCAAATGATATTCTAAGGCCACTATTGCAAAGGTTTAATGTCCAAGAGACTCTAATTAATCTTCTTGGTCAAACAATTCGGGATAGAATTGAAGAGCCCAATCCTGATCCCACTACTGGATTTGTGCCAGAAAATCCGGGTGAGGATCCCTCTCCAGATATGATCCCGGTCGATGAACTGGATAGATTGTTTCCGAATTTGCCACCGGATCCAGGGGAGGCGGGCAAGCAAACTTTGGAGGGGATTGATGCCGATGGAGATGGCGTGCGCGATGATGTGCAGCGCTGGATTTACCGCCGGTATCCCAATGATGAGCTGAAGCGGAAGGCCATGCTGCGATACGCCAAAGCTTTACAGGCAAGCATCGTGAATGTTGACAGGGATAGTCGAGACCAGGTGCGTGCAAGAGTGCTTGATGGTTTCCGAGCAGAGCGATGTGCAAGATTGGCATTCGGCGGAGTTGATCAATTTGATCTCATTGATGAGGTTGCTGAGGCAGTAAGGGAAGTGCAATTTCAAATGCTTAACACTCAAGAAAGAGTCATTGCAGATTTAACAGTTGATGCCAAGTTCTCTGGACAAGTCGTTGGCGCAGAAGAATCGACATGTACTGACCCAATTCGGTAATTGAGTAGAGAGGATAAATGAATGTTTCGTCAAAATATCATTCGTCTCATTATTTTATTATGCTGTTGCGTATCCATATTTATTCTCAAGTCTTGCTCATTACCGAACAAATCAACTATCTACTCAGTCGTTTCTCCCAACCTAGGTTTCAATACTACTGAATCTATTCTTAAGTCTAGAATCTATTATATTAACGGGTTAGCAACTGCAAAAGATGACGCAGAAGGAAATCTTGATAAGATCATTGCTGCCATTGGAGGAAATGAAGAGAATGTATTGATCCGACTCAAAGACAACATTGGGTTCGAGCAAGACATCGCAAACTATCGGCTTGCTTACAACATGGCTTTGGGAGGAATAACTGCGTCTGGAAATGTAACTCAAGCAGCAGACAACCCAACCTTTCAAATCGTTGCATCCATTGCACTCAAGATTCGGGAAGCACTGCCAGAACTGTCAGACCCTCAAGCGTGGCAATATGCTCGTGTTCTTCTAAAAGCCCCAAATGCAAATGATATTCTAAGGCCACTATTGCAAAGGTTTAATGTCCAAGAAACTCTAATTAATCTTCTTGGTCAAACAATTCGGGATAGAATTGCCGACCAACATCTGGATATGATTCGAAGAGATACTATAGCTTCTCTCTACGACAATTTCATTTGGCCAGCCTTGGATGATGTCAGAGATGGTTATCATGTCTTAACTATCTCTAATTCTCAGGGAACAATATTTGTCGATGCTGCCAAGCGGACAATTGCAAATGCAACCTCTCAGAAGATTGCAGGTTGTTTCTTTGGTGGGGTTCAAGTTGCCCACATGATGGGATCCACAATCTCTAGCCTCAATGACATTCCTCTGTATGTCACCTTTGATGAAGATAGAGTGGTCAATTTGGTTAGAGAGGTTGCTCGAGCCTCTGGTGGAATCTCTGATGCTCAGGGTAATCCAGTCTTATCCAGATCTTTACTTGAACCTTTGGACTGGAATGTTAGGCTTGTGCCTCCTCTTGGCCCTGATGCTCTACCTCTTGACGGTCATAGATTTGACAACTTTTACCTCAATCGGAACTTCGAGGCTCGCCGGAAAATATTCCAAATGCTGGGGGATGCAGCAGAAACTCTCAATCCCACAAGCAATCAGTGCTTAGACCTTGAGATTGAGGAAATGGAATTCATTCCTCCTGCAACCTCTACAGGGCAAGCCAACTTGAAACTGAAAGTCCGCTTGCGGGATGCCCGCGGTCGAGTTGTAGAAGATGTCTCCGGCAAACGACCTCCCGTGCAGATCACCTTCCCTAGCATCACCAATGGTGAGCTTGACCCCGCAGAAGGGGAAACGGATGAAAAAGGCGAGTTCACCACCCAAGCCACCATCCTCAACCTGGACAGGCCCATCCAGGGAGGACGGGTCTACATGCAAGTTGATGCGCGGGCCGAATACCAAATTAAGGATGCACAAGGTCGGCCCATCGGGGATCCCCTTGTTGCCACAGACAGCAAACAGTTGAACTACACAGGCGGTTCTGGTTCCGGCTCTAGTGGCTCAGGGGGTTCTGGTGGCTCAGGCGGGGGATACTGTCCTCCGGGGGCCAATTGCGATCCGGATCCCTCCCAGGCGGATCCTGATGCCGGCAAAGCAGATGGGGTAGGGGATCCGCATTTGTACACCCTGGACCGGTTGCGCTACGACTTCCACGGGGTAGGAGAATATATCCTGAGCCAGAGTGTCGTACCCGAACTGGACTTTCAACTGCAAGCGCGCTTCCGCCCCTTCGGCAGCAGCACTGTCGCCAGCATGACCCGTGCCATTGCCACCCAAATGGGATCCCATCGTGTTGCCATCTACACCACCCCTGCCCCGGAACTGAGAATAGATGGCCAACTCACCGACTTACCCCCCGGTGGCTACCTGCTCCTCGCCTTAGCCGAACGCCCGCCCCAAGACCCAGAAGACGAAGACTCTGCATGGGAAACCCCCGACCCCAACTGTACCCCCGGCGGCTGCTACGGCTACGAACTCTTCCGTGGCCATCAGGGTGAGTACATCCTCAACTGGCCAGAAGGAGAAACACTCACCGTTCAACCCTACTTCCCCAACTCTGCAGCCTTTGCTCACCTGAGTTTTACCTTGGAGCTACCCCCCCAATACTTGGGACGAGTACGCGGCCTGTTGGGCAACTACGACTACAACCCCAGCAATGACCTGCAAAGCCGCAGTGGACAGCTAGTCTCCGAGACGGACTTTAACGGGCTTTACCCAGTCTTCGGTGACAGTTGGCGGGTCAGTCCTGCTGAGTCTTTGTTTGACTATGGCCCCGGAGAGAGCAGCGAGAGCCTGAGTAACCGGTCTTTTCCCAGTGGCTTTGCGGAGATTAGCCCAAGCCAACGCATAGGAGCAGAGCGCATCTGTCGGGATTCTGGGATCCAGTTGCACCCAAGATTCAGCTTGGAAGATTGCATTTTTGATGTTGCCATTATGGGTGGAGAGGCAGTGGCCGGGTATGGGGGCACTTATCGAACCACTGAGGCCGATGGCTATACCTTCACTCCCTTGGCCAGTGTCGGGCGAGTCAGAGACTTGGTGAAATCTGGCTCCGATTATTGGGTACTGGAAGAAGTTTGTAATCAATTTTCATTCAATACATGTGTGGATAGGAGGGAGAGAGTGAGTCGTATCACCCCTTTTGGAGGGGTAATTCCAGTGCTGGAGGCAGAAAAAAATGAATGGCCAGGCTATTCAGAGTGGTTCCGCAGAATCGGTGCATTTGAAGATGGGGTGATGCTGCTGAAAGGCACTCGGAGCTTTGATGCAGGGGTTGGAACCCGGAATGTGGGGGTTTTGAACAAAGTGAATGCCCAGGGCCAAGTCTCGACGTTTGTGGATGATCTCCCATTTGGGGCCTTCGGAAGAGGAACTGCAGAATACCTATCCAACCTCGTTCAGGTGGGCAATAGCGTCGTTTTCACCCGGTATAGCTTCCCGGTGATTATGGCTCGGCAAAGTCGGGATTGGCTGCGTTCCTGTTGTGGTCAGGAGTTGCTGCAGGTGGATGCCACAGGGCAAACCACTCAGGTGATGGATTTGAGTGCTTTTTTCCCGCCTGGGTTTTCGCTTATCTCGGATAACTCCGCAACCAAGCTCGTCGGGCAGGAGTATTATTTTCTGGCCAATAACCAAGGGAATCCGAGTATTCTCAAGGCCAATCCCAGTCAGGGGCTAGCGGTAGTGGTGGATGGGCGGGTGATACGAGAACAAAATGGTGGAGATTCTGTACCCATCCGGGATATTGACCCACAAGGAGCCAACTTAGTGGCTTTGTTGGGGCAGAGTCGTCTTTTGGAAGATGCAGAAGGGTCTTGGCGCAGTGGGTTGGCACGGGTGTCCCCTCAGGGATCCCTGAGTCCGATTTTCCGGATCCCGCAGGATTTTAGCTTGCAGCCGGAGAAGACAGTGGTGGAGGATGCGGGCTTTGGTTTGGTGGCCTGTCCAAGGCTTTCGAGTAACCAGCCAGAATTCTATTCCTGTGCCCTTTACCGGGTGACCCCTAGTGGAGGGTAGGAGCAAGCAGGAAGGCTTGGGCTATGACTTAGAGTATTTATTCACCCGCCTGCGACACGGTATGGACAACTTGCTCCTGTTGAAGAGCTTGCAGCACCTGGGGCAAATGCTCCGCCAGCCGTGCCGGATCCACTCCCGTTAGGCCGCGTTCCCGTGCCAGATGGACAGCCGCCTGAGCATGCCACCACACCCCTGCACAGGCGCAACTGAGCAGGGCGGGAGCGTCCAAAGGTTGATCGGCTTGAGCTCTTCTTCGCGCCACTAGGCCCCCGATCAAACCGGTCAAGACATCGCCACTGCCACCCCGGGCCAAAGCCGGCGTGCTCTCCGGATTCACCCAGCATTCCCCAGTGGGAGAGGCGATCACCGTCCGCGCCCCCTTCAAAACCACCACGGCTCCACTCTGGGCTGCCGCCCTTTGGGCTGCCTCGATGCGATCGTGGAGCGGGATCCCTGGAAAGAGCCGCCGAAATTCCCCCAGGTGGGGGGTGAGAATGGCTTGGATCCCTTTTTCTCGTAAGCGCTCTACCCCCATCTCAGCGAGAGCATTGAGGCCATCCGCATCGATCACCCAGGGGATCCCGGCCCAATCCCGCAGCAGGATCTCCAGCAGGGGCAAACGGGTTTCTCCCAAGCCCGGCCCCACGGCCACCGCCTGAAAGGGTTTCAAGGACTTCGTCCCGCTGTCGCGATCAGCCACCGGCGGCAAAGAAGGGATCCCCTCCCAGGCATGAACCAAAACCTCTGGCAAAGCGCTGTGGATCAACCCTTTTAACTCCGCCGGCACCGCCATCGTCACCATGCCCACTCCACTGGCGCGGGATCCCAGCCCCGCCAACAGGGCCGCCCCGGCATAGGCCGCCGAGCCTGCCACCCCTAGCAGGGATCCCTGGCGGTATTTGTGGGTATCCAAAGGGGGATCCGCAGGAAAATGCTGCCAAGGCCGCAGCAACAACTGGGAAACCTCCACCTCTGGGTAGGCCCAATCCGGGATCCCGAAATCAATGCGATGCAACCGCCCTACCCAAGGCAGAGCCGCCTCTTGCCACAGCCCCCGTTTCCAAAGGCCGAGGGCATAGGTATGGCTGGCGCGAATGCAGCAGCCCCAGACTTCCCCGGTTTGGTCGTTGAGGCCAGACGGCAAATCCAGGCTAAGGATGGGGATCCCACTGCCATTGGCCCACCCCACCGCCCCCGCCCAAGGCTCCCCCAAAGGCCGGTTCAGACCGATCCCAAACAGGGCATCAATTAACAAATCGCAATCGGCCAGCTCTTCAAGACTCTCCACAAACTCTGCCCCCAGCGCCTTGAGATAGCGGGCGTGGTCTGCCGTCAGGGGTTTGAGATCCGGCTTGCCCAGCCACACCTTCACCGACTTTTGGGCCAGCCATAGCTCCCGCCCAACCACCAACCCATCGCCACCGTTGTGCCCTGTCCCACAGAGGATCCCAATGCGATGGGCTTGCGGAAAATCCTTCTGCAACTGAGCAACAACGGCCAGCCCCACCTTCTCCATCAGAGCGGCAACGGGCATGCCGGCAGAGAAGATCTGCTCCTCAATGCGCTGCATCTGCGCGGAACTGACCAGGCTGATGGCCGGATCGAACTGGCAACGAGAACCCATATCGCTACGCAACGCTGTTGCAACCGGCGGCATTGCTGAGGGGAGATGGCTCATGGCTAAGTTGCGCTAATCGAGCTTAGCTCTATCACATTCCCATCCGGATCCCGGACGAACACTGCCGCTCGCCCGGAAGCGCTCGGTTGCACCTCATACCCTTCCTGCCGCAGGCGAGCCTTCACCGCTTCCAAGTCATCTACCCCCAGCGCCACATGGGGATTACGCCCCCACTTTGAGGATCCCGTTCCGCTTCGCTGCCGTGGATCCATCGGCTCCTCGGCCACGATTAAATGAATTTGGGAGGAACCTACTTGATACCAAGCGCCGGGAAAGTCAAACGGCAACCGTTCCACCTTGGGGATCCCAAGCACCGTTCCGTAAAAATGTTCGGCTCTGGCCAGATCGCTCACCCAAAGGGCGGTGTGCAGGTGATGATAGGTTGGCTTTTGGGGGGCAGTCATTGTCTTGTTGGGAAATCTTGACCGTGGGGCTTTGCAAGGCCGACGCGAACATCAATATTTTCTCCGAACGGCAAGCCAAACCCGTAAGCTAAGGTGGAGCTAGCGCACCCGCGACAACCGTATCTTTGTTTTCGCACAGGGGTTGACCTATGGGATCCCGCACCAAGTTTTTTGGCACAGTCTTGGCCATGCTGGCCGTGAACAGCATCTACATGCAGTTGCAGCAGCTTTCCCTGAGGCTGGAGGAAAGGGATCCCGCCCCCTCTGAGCAGTCTTCTCCAGAGCCTCAAAGCAGCCAGGACTCCGTCCTGCTTCCGCGAGCGGAACGGCTGGATCCCTGGCACCGTGTTGCCCAAGTCTTGCAGGGTCTGTGGCCCGGCGATGCGAGCTTGAAAGGACTCCGTTCCGCCAACGCGAACGGGATCCTGTCGCCAGAGTCCACGTCCCCCCTGGAGCCTTGAGTGCCAAGCTGAGAGGGGATATGACGCTTTGCAAAGGGGATCAAACCCCGTACCATAGAGGAGCAGCTTTCTTTGACATTCCTGATACCCACCATGGTGCAGCCGTCAGCGACCTCTGGGCAAAAGCCGATTGTCATCGCCCCTTCAATTCTTTCGGCGGATTTCAGCCGCTTGGGGGAGGAAGTACGGGCAGTGGATGAGGCGGGGGCCGACTGGATCCATGTGGATGTGATGGATGGCCGCTTTGTGCCCAATATCACCATCGGCCCGTTGGTGGTGGAAGCCCTGCGCCCGGTGACGGCCAAGCCCCTGGACGTTCACCTGATGATTGTAGAGCCGGAGAACTATGTGGCGGATTTTGCCAAGGCAGGGGCCGATATCATTTCCGTGCACGCAGAGTCCAGCTCCACCATTCACCTGCACCGCACCCTCAGCCAAATCAAGGATCTGGGCAAGCAAGCGGGCGTGGTGCTCAATCCGGCCAGCCCTTTGGAGCTGATCCAATACGTGCTGGATCTGGTGGATCTGGTGTTGATCATGAGTGTCAACCCCGGATTTGGCGGGCAAAGCTTCATTCCGGCAGTGGTGCCCAAAATTCGCCAGTTGCGGGCCATGTGCGATGAGCGGGGCCTGGATCCCTGGATCGAGGTGGATGGTGGCTTGAAGGGAAGCAACGCTTGGCAGGTGATCGAGGCAGGAGCCAATGCCATTGTGGCCGGTTCGGCAGTGTTCAAGGCCAAAGACTATGCAGAAGCCATTCGCAGCATTCGCAACAGCCGCCGTCCCGAGCTGGTGACAGTTTAAGGTGACAGTTCATTTTGAAGGAAACTGCTCCCTTACTGAAATCCGGCTTGACCCCAGCGCTGCGCTGAGCCAACTCCTCACGTGCCTTTAGCGCAAAGCAGCAGCCCCTTTCTGGGCAGCGTAAGGCCCCGTCCCGCTGTTGACGGCAGTTGTGCCCAGGCAATGGGGAGGCACATCGACGGAGGGGGGGATGATCGGCTGGGGCAAAGTGGGGCTGAAAAAAGTCTGACAAAAAGGCACGCGATTGCGCTGAATATCGGCAAGGTAGGGAGGAGGAATGGTGCCCAAATAGGCGCCCAGCACCTGCTGCTCGGGATCCTCTGGCAGTATTTGGTAATGCAACATCAGGCGATTATCGGGAAACCAGGCGCGGATAAGCCTTTGCAGGGCCTTCAAGTTGAAGCCCGGCTCTTCAGGGTTGCGAATCAGGTGCATTCCCGCCAGGCGCCCGCCGACAAAATAGGCTTGCACATAAAACCCACGGGCATAGATGGGGGGCTCCAAGGAGTTCTGAGATGAAGGGGAATCGGGCAGGTAAAGGGCTTCACCCCCAGGACGCAGTTGCCAGCGGCTCCAGCGGGGATCCTCCCGGTCGCTAGAAAGGGTCTCCCAATTGTTGGCGCGGGCGTAGCTCAAGAAGCGCTCCTCGACCATGCCCAGATAGAGCATTTCCATTTGCAAGGGCAGCCGAGCCCGGGTTTGCAACAGGGGCAGAGTGCGCACTTCTCCCTGCTTGAGC
Organism: Thermostichus sp. MS-CIW-37; assembly: GCF_054060065.1. Lineage (NCBI taxonomy): Bacteria > Bacillati > Cyanobacteriota > Cyanophyceae > Thermostichales > Thermostichaceae > Thermostichus > Thermostichus sp. MS-CIW-37. Next base: position 63,730 of record NZ_JBSSCV010000005.1, read on the forward strand.
ACCAAGGTCTCCCCCCGCGCCGAGCAAGGGACACCTATGAGCATAGCCATCAGCAACCCTGTTCCAATTGCCCGTCCAATCTGGCTGAGGCCGCGCCTTGCGAACAGCTCTAGCCGGAGAGGTAAAAACTGCGCCACTGGCTGCGGCTGTGGCCCATTGCCCCTCAAAACCGTCGAAGCAGGAATGTAGGATGAGATCAGCACAGCAAAAAAGCAGGGTAGTAAGTGACCGATCCTAACCCAAAGAGACAAGGTTCTTCGAGAATCTTAATCTGGTCTCTGAGGAAAGTTGCTTGCCAGTCTGCCCTGCCGATGGTTTGGGTAGCGAATGCGCATTACCCTCGAGAATGGCATTCCCGCTGCAGCAGCTTCTGACCGGACAGAATGGCCGGGATTGATCGTCATTGCCGGCCCCACGGCCACCGGGAAATCTCGACAGGCGCTGCTTTTGGCCCAACGGCTGGGATCCCCGTTGTTGAACGCCGACTCTCGCCAGGTCTACCGCGAGTTCGACATCGGCACAGCCAAGCCTACCCCCGCCGAGCAGGCCCTTTGGCCCCACGAGTTGATCGACATTGTTGATCCCTGCCACACCTACACGGTGGCCGAGTTTCAGCAGGCGGCCCAGGCCCGCATCGCCGAGGCCCATCGGCAGGGACAGACTCCCATCTTGGTGGGGGGCACCGGTCTCTACATCCAATCGGTGACTACTGGCCTAGGGATCCCTGCTGTACCCCCGCAGCCCCAACTGAGAAGACAACTGGAAACTTGGCCCCCTGAGATCCGCTACGCCTGGCTGCAGCAGTTGGATCCCGTTGCCGCCCAGCACATTCATCCCCATGACGCAGTGCGCACGCTGCGTGCTTTGGAGATCGTTTACACCACCGGGAAGCCGGCTTCCAGCCTACGGCAGGCCCATCCCCCCCACTACCCCATCTTGATCTTGGGTCTGAGCTGCCCAATGCCCCGTTTGGAACAACGCATTGCCCGGCGCACGGCAGAGATGATGGAGCGGGGGTGGATCGAGGAGGTGAAAACCCTGCGGGAGCGCTATGGGCCCCACCTGCCCCTTTTGAATACTTTGGGCTACGCGGAAATCGGCGCTTATCTGGAGGGGCGGATCCCGGAAGCCGAACTGCAACCCCTGATTGTGCGGCGCACCCGCCAATTTGCCAAACGGCAGATGACTTGGTTTCGAGCCATGCTGGGGATCCAAAAGGGCCATGCCTACGGCACCCTGTCGGGAAGGGGTCGATGCGTGGCCCTGTGGCTGGACTGCGAAGCTGAGGATTTGCCGGAGCAGATCTGGAAGCAGGTCAAGGCTTGGATGGCAGCTCCGACCACTGTTGAAACCAGTCCCGCCGCCGCTGAGCATCGGCTTTTCGATCCGTAAGGATCTCCAACACCCGCACCCCTTGGGCAGGTAAGGGATCCAGAGCTTCGGCCAGCTCCTGCCAGCTTTCCACTCGGCGATGGGGAATGTGGTGGGCCTGACAGAGCAGGGCAAAATCCACCGCCTGGGGCGTGGCGAAATAGGGCTCGAAGGGTGGGCCCACCTCAGCGATGGGCAGCAGCTCAAAAATCCCACCCCCCTGGTTGTTGATGAGGAGAATGGTCAGGGATCCCCGCACCTGTTGGCCGAGCCGTAGGCCACTGCTGTCGTGGAGAAAGGCCAGATCCCCGGTCAGCAGCACCGTTGGGCGTTTGTGAGAGCCGTGGGCCACTCCAAGGGCGGTAGAGAGAATGCCATCGATGCCGTTGGTGCCGCGATTGAAGTAGGGACGGATGCGGCGGTCGTTGGGGGGCCAAAACCACTCCACATCCCGCACCGGCGTGCTGTTGGCAATAAACAGCGGAGTCTCTGGGGGCAAGTGGTGGGCCAGCCACCAGGCAACCTTGCCTTCAAACCACTCCGATAGGTCAGTCATGGCCTGGTCTAGGGCAGCACGGATTTGTGCTTCCGCTGTCAGCCAGCCCTGCAGAAAAGTTGTTCGCTTGGCTGGCGCTTCCGGGATCCCGGCGACCCACTCCTCTACGGCGAAAGGCAAGTGGGTGGTGGGGTTGTGCAGGGGATCCCCATTGTCGGGACGGGGATCCAACCGCCAAACGCGGGGAGCAACCTTGGCCAGGGTTTGCCGCAGCGCTTTGCTGGTGGGCAGGGATCCCAGTTGGATGACTTGCTCCGGCCAAAGCTGGGGCCGATCCCGCTGCAGGATGAGATCGTAGGTGGTGATGAGATAGGGGTTGAGGGAAGCGTAGTTGCGCAGGGGAGAGAGCCCCTCCGCCAGCACCGGCCACCCCAAAGCCGTCGCCAAATGGGCCACTGCCTCCACATAACGCTGGGGATCCGCCAGTTGAGCCGGCCCCGCCAAGATCACCCCCCGCTCACAGCTGCGCCACTCCTGCCAAAAAGAAACCGTCTCCGTCTGAAAAGGGCTCCGCACCGCCTGCAAGGAAGAGCCGGTGCATGGAGGAGCAACCCCACGAAAAAAGGTCTTCTCAAACTCCGGATCTTCCTGTAGATGGAGCAGCGGCGCAGTGCTGCCATCGGCAATGGGAGCCAAGGGATCCCGGAAGGGCACATTCAAATGCACAGGGCCGGGGAAGGGGTAAAGGGTGCGCTCCCAGGCGTGAACCAGGGTCTGGCGCAAGTAGGCCAGGGCTTCTGGAGCCGCGCTGGGCACGGCCAATTCCGCCTGCCAGTTGGGGTAATGGCCGTAGAGCTTCACTTGGTCAATTGCTTGGCCGGCGCGACAGTGGCGCAGCTCTGGAGGCCGATCCGCCGTCAGGATCAACAGGGGAAAGCCACTTTCGGCTGCCTCAAGGAGAGCCGGGAAAAAGTGGGCGGCAGCACTGCCAGAAGTACACACCAGGGGGATGGGCTGCCGGGTTTGCTGGGCCAACCCCAGAGCAAAAAAGGCTGCCGACCGCTCATCCAGCACGGGAATTGCCTCGATGTCGGGGTGCTGGGCCAGCGCGTAGGTCAGGGGTGCTGAGCGGGATCCCGGACACACCACCGCCAAACGGCAACCCAGCCGACTCAAGGTTTCGGCCAACAGGGATCCCCAGAGGGTGTTGAGGTTGCGCCAGTCCAGCCGCCTTGGCAGGACAAAGTTTTCAGCAGTCACATTTCAGCAGTCAGAGTGGAGACAAGGTGTTGAGATCGAATCGGGATCCCGGCGGCAAAAAGTGAATGCGGGCATTGTGCAGCCGAAAATACTCATCCGCTGCCGCCTCCTGAACAGTCGAGTACAGTTGTGTCCCGTCCACAATTGTCACTGTGCCCAAGCCGATCACCTCCATCACATCGTCGGCCTGGATCACCACCGCCGTATTCTCATCAATGCCGATGCCCAGACATTGGGGGTAGTGGGCCACCGCCGTAACCAGCCGCACCAGGCGATTGCGCTGATGGAAATGTTGATCGATGATGACGCGAGGCAAAAGGCCCAAGCCCGTCTTCACCGTTACAATTGCCGGCGTGGGCGGTTCTCCGCTGTAGCCGCGGGAGATCATCTGCTGCCCCAACGCAGAAGCTCCGGCGCTGGTTCCGGCAATCACCGTCTGCCCCCGCTGCCACTGCTGTCGAATGGCCTCCATCAGCTCGCTGTGGGCCAGCACCTCTGCCAGCCGCTCCTGATCCCCACCCGTGAAGTAGATGCCGGTGGAGAAGCGAATTTTCTCGACGTTATCGGGATCCCTTGCCTCCATCGGGCTGCGGATATCCAGAACTTGGAGGCTGGCTGCCCCCATCTGCTGAAAAATGTTGGCGTAGATCTCCCCCAGCACCGCCGGGATCCCAGAAGCCGCGGGCACGATGGTGATGTGGGCAGACTTTCCCCCCGCTCGGCGGAAGAACTCCCAAAGGATGTGGCGCTCATTTTCCTTATCCTCTGCTCCCCCGACGGCGATGATGTCGGAACGGGCGGTGATGGGATCCTTCACGGTAGAGCGGCTCAGGGGTTGGGCGTCGTTTGTCGGCGTGGAAGGAACTCCGTTCCACTCCAGCTCACGGTGGGCAGCAGAAACATCAGGCAAATGGGGCATGGAGCGCGAGGAAGATTAAAATGGGCACATTTCACTTTCACTATGCTACGGCTTGGAATTCGGTTTGGCGCAGCTCAATTCCAGATTTCACGGAAGAGTCAGGGGTTGGTTAGGGGTCTCGAAAGGGGGAATAATGTTCATAAGAACACCCCTCGTCTCGTCCTTCGGTTCACCCAGCAGGAGCATCCATGGCCAGAAAACCTGACGGATATCTTGTCCACATCATGCTGGAAGGTGGACAAACCATGCAGGTACGGGTCAAAGAAGCCAGAGAATACACCGAGCTGATCAACAACCTCATGGTGGGCGGCGAAGAGTTCATCACCTTGCCCAAGCAAATGGACAATGAGTACATGATCGTGCGTCCTCAACGGGTGTCCGGCGTGTCGGTGGAGGCAATCTACGCTTCCAGCGTTGGCATCGACCTATGAAATTGGGGATCCCTTGCCCAAAGAACGGAATAGCTGGGGATCCCAATACAAAACCCCCGCCACCAGAGCAGGGGCTGCCAGAGGGCTAGACCCTGAAGGGCCTAGAATCCATGGCGTTGGTAGGTCACCCTTGTGGAGGCAAGATCACCTTGTCGATCACGTGGATGACACCGTTGGAAGCTTCAATGTCGGCTGTTACCACATTGGCATCGTTGACCTTGACACCATCAGCCAAAGAGATTTCCACAGGGGATCCTTCGACTGTAACCACTTCCCCAGCTTCCAAAGAGGTAGAGAGAACTTTGCCGGGCACCACGTGGTAGGTGAGGATTTGGATCAATCGCTCACGGTTTTCCGGCAAGAGCAACTCCTCCAAAGTGCCTTCCGGCAGAGCTGCAAAAGCCTCATCGGTGGGAGCAAAGACGGTGAAGGGGCCTTCCCCAGAAAGCACTTCCACCAAGTCGGCAGCCTCCAAAGCTTGGATCAGGGTGGTGAAAGAGCCGGCCTCAGCAGCAACATCCACAATGGTTCTACTAGCAGCAGCGGTTTTCACGCTTTCAGAAGTCGCGCCCTGGCTGCTGGCATTGACCATAGGGGCTGCAACCAACGTGGTGGCCGAGGCAACGGCCAAAGAGAGAGTGAAGAGATTGCGAATCATATGCTGTAACCCTTCGTAAAGATTAGGTTTACATTCCTTAGAGACGTAGGGGAGCCTGTTCGAGTTCCTAAAAATCAAAAAAATCTTGGAAAAAGATACTCTCAACGTGCGAAACGTAATCTACGCAAGGATTTTGGGATTATGCTCCACTGCTTTTAGATTTGCAACAACAACTCCGGTACGTTTGCCAGCCAACCACAACGACCTGAAAAGGGATCCTTTCAAGCCGAGAAATCTATTACATTTATTTACATTTTCATTGCAAGAGCCGGCACACTAAGAACCGGCAGCTTTGCTGTGCCGGGCAAAGGGGGTGAAGAGGCATTCAACAACTGCAGCTATTCTTCTTCGGGCTCGAAGTCTTCGTCGTAGTCGTCCCCGATCAAATCGTCGATATCGTCGATGTCTTCTTCCAAAATCATCTCAGGGACCTCAATGGGCTGCTCGATCAACCGGCCCTCTTTGCGCAACCAGTCAAGAATGGAGAGGCTGCTAGGAGAGGGCACCACCGTTGGCGGCTGATCGCGGGGCTCTTCGCGCAGAGAGGGATTGTGGTAGTACATGCCGTACGGAAAAAGGGCAGTTATCGACGAGGAATGAACTTGGCTTGGATTGATCTCCTCTCAACCGAGGGACGCGGGCTTTCCATCGATATATCCCTCAGTTTAGCCTATGCCTGCCACTCCTGCAAAAAGCGGTGCAGCACCCGCTCCAGTTCAACAGCCCGCGCTGCCTTGAACAGCAGCCGATCCCCGGCTTGCACGTGATGGAGCAAGATTTCCAGCAGTTCGGATACCTCCTCGCAGCGTTCTGTCTGGGCTGCCGGTTTTTGGTCGAGCAGCGGTTGCATTTCTCCTTCGGGATCCAAGAGCAAGATCCGATCCAGCCCCAGAGGAGCAGCCGCCCGACCCACCTCTGCATAGAGCTGAGGCGCATGCTCTCCCAACTCCCGCATCGGGCCGAGAATGGCCCAGCGCCGTTTTCCCGGGGTTTGGGCCAGCAGGTGTAGAGCCGCGATCATCGCTTCCGGCGAGGCGTTGTAGGTTTCGTCCCAGATTTCCACATCTCCTGCCAGCTTGAGATGGCGGTTGCGCCCCTCCAGATGGGTGGGCAAGGCGATGGGTTCTCGGAGCCGCTCCCAATCCAGCCCCAAGCTGCACAGAGCAGCCAGCACCCCCATCCAGTTGAGGGCATGATGCCTTCCCGGCAAGGGCACCGGCAGCGTTAGGCCCTCCACAGTTACCGTTTGGGCTTGGGGATCCCATTCTCCCCGTAAGTCCCCCCGATCCAGACCATAGGTAAGGGTTTGTCCCGACCACAGGCTGGCGGCGGTAGACAACAGCAAGGGATCTTCTCCATTCAGCAGAGCCACCCCCTGCCCTAGCTCCTGCAGCAGCTCGCACTTGGCAGCAGCAATGGCCGCGCGGGATCCCAGTCTGCCGATGTGGGCGGTGCCAATATGGGTGATCAAGGCGTGGGTGGGCTGAGCCATCTGAGCCAGGCGGCGAATTTCTCCGGGGCCGCGCATGGCCATTTCCAGAACCACAAACTGATGCTCCGGTCGCATCTGGAGCAGGGTTTGAGCAACCCCGATGTCGTTGTTGTGGTTGGCCTCAGTTTTGAGAACTGTGCCGTAGCGGGATAGGGCAGCCGCCAACATTTCCTTGGTGGTGGTTTTGCCTGCTGAGCCCGTGATGGCCAGTATGGGGGGGGGAAACTGCTCCCGCCAGCCTCTGGCGATGCGCTGGTAGGCAGCTAGGGTATCTGAGACTTGAAAATGGGGCCCGGCCACCGGACGCTGGCTGATGACGGCAACGGCCCCCCTTGCCAAAGCTTGTGGAATAAAGTTGTGTCCATCAAACCGTTCCCCCCGCAGCGCCACAAAGACTGACCCCGGCTGCAATTGGCGGCTGTCGGTGCAAATGGCTTGGACGGGAAGACCCAACAAATGGGGATCCCCCTGCAGGGGAGTTTGCAGCAGGTCAGCCACAGTTCGTAAGGTCAGCATCGGGCAGAAACTCCAATTCGCCTACAGCCTCTTCGTCTATGGTCATTTCAGACCCGATTGAGACATTTCCCAAGCGCTCCCCCTCACCCCCAGCCCCTCTCCCAGGGGGAGAGGGGAGTTGGGGATAGCTGTACAGCTTTTTTCAGCGTTGTTTACCACAGCCAGTGTCAATCAATCTCTTGCGTGGGAAGGCTCCCGCTTGGCTACGGAACTCCCATGAAGTCGGAAAAAGCTGTAAACCCAGTTCCTGGGCAACGCCAATACACGACTGGGTATAGGAAGTTGTCAGCTGGGTTGCAGCGTTTCGATCCCAGTCGGGAGGGCGATGATTGCCTCTTTGGCCATGCCGATGAACAGGCCATGTTCCACAACCCCCACCGTCCCTTTGAGTTGATCGGCAATCTTAGCGGGATCCGCCATGGGGCCGAATTGGCAGTCGAGGATGTAGTGCTGCTCGTCCGTCAAGTAGGGATCCCCGTTGGCATTCCGCCGTAAGGTGGCTGTGCACCCCAGAGCCTCTACCCGCGCCAAGGTGGTTTTCCAGCCAAAGCGCACCACCTCTACCGGCACCGGGAAGCGAATGCCCAACTGCGGGACTTTTTTAGAGGCATCGGCGATGATGATCAGCTCGGCAGCGCTGGCCTCCACCAATTTTTCCCGCAACAGGGCCCCTCCTGCCCCTTTGATCAGGTTCAGGGATCCCACTTCAATTTCGTCGGCCCCATCGATGGCCAGATCCAGGCGCGGCTGCTCTTCTAGGGTAGCCAGTGGGATCCCCAGGGAGCGGGCCTGTTCAGCCGTGCGCTCGGAGGTGGGCACGCCGATAATCTGGAGACCTTCGGTTTGCATCCGCTCTGCTAGGGCGCTCACGGCAAAGGCGGCTGTGGATCCCGTGCCCAGCCCCACCACCATCCCCGACTGCACCTTTTGAACCGCGGCTCGGGCTGCTGCTTGTTTCAGATCATCTAGAGACTCTGTCCCGCTGACGCGAAGGGTAGTCATTCCCAGCTCCTCTCCCGTGGATGAAGATCCTACCAAAGTGCTTTGCACCGCTACCGCCCGCTCCAGTCAAAGTCCACCGGCGCTGCCACCACTTGGCCAAAGAGATCATAGGGCTCAGCGCGGGTGATCTGCACCGGCACCAGGGATCCCAGGGATCCCTGCCCCTGCACATACACCACTCCATCCACCTCGGGGGCAAAGCGGGGGGAACGGCCAATCCACTCGCCGGTTCTGGGGTTTTCCTGCTCCAAGAGAACGGGAACCACCCGGCCTACCTGCTCGCGGTTGCGGCGGAAGGTGATCCCCTGCTGCACCTGCATCAGGCGGGCACGGCGCTCCTGTTTGACGGCCTCTGGAACCTGATGGGGGAGATGGTAGGCGGGAGTGCCTTCTTCGGGGGAAAAGGTAAACACCCCCACATGGTCAAATTGGTGACGCTGCACAAAGGCCAGCAGATGCTGGAAATGCTCCTCCGTTTCCCCGGGAAACCCGACAATGAAGCTGGTGCGCAGCACAGCATTGGGCAACGCCTGGCGCAGCCGCTCGATCAGCCGGTCGTTGACCTGCCCTTGCCAGGGGCGATTCATGGCCTTGAGGATCTGCGGATGGCTGTGCTGTAGGGGCAAATCCAGGTAAGGCAAGAAATTGGGAGTTTCTTGGATGGCCTCCACCACTGCAGGCGTAATGCCGGTGGGGTAGGCGTAGAGCATGCGGATCCAGGGGATGGGGATCTTGCCCAGGGCGCGAATGAGATCTGCCAGCCGCGGCTCCCCGTAGAGATCGATCCCGTAGTGGGTGGTGATCTGGGAAATTAAAATCAGCTCCTGCACCCCCTCTTCGGCCAGTTGTTCTGCTTCCCGTAGGATCGACTCGATGGAGCGGGAGCGTTGGTTGCCCCGCAAGTGGGGAATGATGCAGAAGGAGCAGCGGTAGTTACAGCCCTCAGCTACCCGTAGGTAGGCCACAGGCGCATGGGTGGTGCGATAGCGAGGTACGGTCTCGTCGGCAATGTAATCCAAGCTGGAAGTAACGGCATTGACCCGCTCTCCCCGCTCCGCCCGCTCGATCACCTGGACGATCTGGTGGTAGTCGCCGGTACCTACCAAGGCCACGGCCTCTGGGATCTCCTGCAGCAGCTCCTCTTGGAAGTGTTGCGCCAAGCAGCCGGCAATAACGATTTTCTTGCCCTGTACTGCCAACTCCATCAGGGTGCTGACCGACTCCCGCCGCGCTGCTTCAATGAAGCTACAGGTATTGACGATCACATAGTCAGCACTCTCTTCGTCCCCATCCACCCGGTAGCCTGCTTGAGCCAGCAAGCCCAGCATGTGCTCGGTGTCCACCCGGTTTTTCTCGCAGCCCAGGTGTAAAACGGCAACCGACGCCTTTGTACGCTGCACCGCTGTTCGCGTAAGCGGGACGGAGTCCTTAACGGATGGGAAACTGGAGACGGTCGCTTCTAACCCATTCATGGACTGAGCATCAAAAAGGGGGCAGCTTGCCAGAGGCTTATCTATTCTAGTTGAGGGCCGCATCAGCGTTGCGGAGCAATAGAGCCGTAGCCACGGCCAACGCGGTGGCCGCCCAACTGTAGGGATCCCTGCCAGCCGCCGTCGGAAACAGAGGCGCTTGTCCATAGCCCCGCAGGCGCAAAGCCTGATAAACCCTCTGCGAGCGCTCGTAGCTGCGAACCAACAGGGTGCCCACCGAAGCGGCCAGAAAGGGCAGATCTTGTCTTAGAGACGGCCCAGGACGCCACAGGGATCCCCGCGGTCGCCAACCCCTCAACCGGGCTGCCCGTTGCATCTGCTCCCACTGAGCAGCCATCTCTTGCAGATAGCGCTGGGTGAGCCAGGCCAGTTCCAAAAGCAGATCTGGGATCCCCAGTTGCCGCAACGCTGCCAACAGTTCCGACGTGGGAGTGGTCTCCAGCAGCAGCATGGTGAGAGCGAACAGGGCCAGCCCCCTCCCCCCCATGCGGAGCGCCATCTCCAGCCCCTCCCAGCGCAAAGCCAGGGATCCCCACTGCCACAGGATGGTTTCCCCCGCCCAGAAGGGAAGGATCCCCATCAGCCCTGCCACCAACAGCCCTGGAGCTGCCAGCCGTTTCAGCCCGAGGCTACAAGGCAATCCCGACAGGCTCCACAGTCCGGCCACCAGCGCCCAGATGAGGGGCAGGAGGGTCAGGCACCTCACCGAGGCGAAAGCCGCCATCAGCGCCATCAGGCCCAGCACCTTGGGCAGAGGTTGCCACCGGTGGAGCCAGGAAGGGGGCTTGGAGAAGTCAGGACGCCAGCAGCAAGGGATCCCCGAGCCAGCTTCATCTTTTGCCATAGTCTCCCAGCAGCGCCGGTTGTACCCGCTGCAAAAACAGCACCACCCAACTGGCGAACAACCCCTCCACCACCATCAGGGGGATGTGGGCCACCACCAAGCTCCCAAGAGCCAGGCGACCGGCTTCTGTGGAGAGGATCCCGCTGCCAGCGTCAACCACAGCAGCCATGACCACCCCGTAAAACAACAGCACTGCTAGACCCACCCCAACCGCTCCCGCCAAGAAGGCAGACACTCCGGCCCCCATCACCCGACGGCCTGCCCGAAAAATCCCACCGGCCAGGAGCGCCGGGATCCCCATGATGGCGGCGTTGATGCCCAATGTGGTCAGGCCCCCATGGCCAAAGGCCACCGCCTGAAAAAACAAGCCCACTACAATCGCCGGATAGGCCAAAGCCCCCAACATCAGGCCCATCAACCCGTTCAGCACCAGATGCAGGCTGGCCGGGGGAAAGGGCAGGTGAATGGAAGAGGCCACAAAAAAGACAGCCGTGAGCAGAGCCCCCTTGGGCAACTGATGGCGGGGATCCCTTTCCCACCAAGGACATTGCTCCGCAACGCTGGCGCGACGGAGAAGCCGCAAGCTGTAGCCGGTGATGAGAGCGGTGATGCCATAGCCCCCCAGCCAAAGCGGTGCCGGCAAAATGCCATCGCTAATGTGCATGGCCAGTCCTACTCCAGAGCAGAGGAGCCAGCCTGGGAGCCTGAGATTCCTGACCCTGGAGATCCCGAAACCGGTGGGCTCTCCACCGCTGCGTAACCAGATTGACGGGGCCTGGAGAAGAACAGAGCTGTGCCCAGACAGCCCCAAATGACGCAACCGGCCATAACCCCCCGCTGCAAAGGCCCAAAGGGTGGGGAAGCGCTGGGGATCCCTTCTGTCTGAGGGAACTCCTCGCCCACCGGCACGTTGACCAACACCCCATGCCCCGCCTGGCGAATCCGCACCTGCCAGAGGCCCGTCAGGTTGGGATCCGGCTGCAGCAGAAATCGTCCCTGTGCATCCGTCTGTCCCTCCTGCCAAGGGGTAGTGGGATCCGTCGGCGCAAATACCGTCACCCGGGCGGATCCCATCGGTTCCCCAGAATCGTAGCGGGCCTGGATCTCAAAAGCGGGAACAGCCCGAAGAGAGGCTTCCACCCCATGGGCCCAAGCCGGAGCAGACAGGAGCAGGCCGAAAGCCAGCAAGCTCAACCGTGCTCCGCATCGCTGACGCGACGCCGCAATCAGGCTCAGTCGGCAGGAAGGGATCCAAAGTTTTGGCCAGACTCGGTTCATTGGTTAGCTGAGGACAGACGACAATCTCTACGCTCTGCAGGCGACCGGTCTTAGAAAAGCCAAGACTTCAGGGCGAAGACTCTGTCTGGGCAGGGCCAGAGGCAGCGCGGCAGTGGCCTTCCCCCACATGGCCCAAGTGGTGCAGGAGCTCCAATGCGGCCTTAGCCGCAGGGGATCCCTCCTGCAGATCCCCCCAGTCCACTTCCAGAAGGTCGGATCCCCCCCCAGTGCTCCGCGCCGCTGACGCGGCCAGCCGCTGCTCCAGGGAGACAGGATCCAACTTCACCAAAGGGGCAAACCCCAGAGCTGCTTGATTGAGGCTGTCGTTGGGGGGCAAGCTTCCATCTCCAAACAGGTGGTCGAAATGGAAGGTGACCTCCAGATCTGCCACCTGGCCGACGCGCACAAAGCCTTTGCGCTCCTCCCCCACATACTCTCCGCAGGTGAAGGCCACCTCAGGGCTGAACTTGAGCACAAACGGCATCTCCCCAGCCCCTTCCTTTGTCGGTCGGGCTTGGCCTTCGATCCAGAGGGAATAGCCCTTTGCCGGCCCCTCCAGTGCTGGCACCAGCCGCCACCCCAGGGCGTTGTAGTGGCCAGGGGGTGCCTCTAGGGATCCCAGTAGGGCCCGCTCCGCCGGGGGAGCCGTGATCAAATCAACCGTGATGGGGCCGGAGAGGCTGACCAATGCCCGTGCCAGCAAATCTGCATTTCCTTCCGGATCAAAGGGCGGATCGGTTTGGTAGGCGGTTATGTCCGCCAGCGTCACGTACACGTGCTCAAAGCTCAGTTCCCAGCCGTCTTTGGAGACAAACCCCTCCCGAATGAAGTCCTCGCCGTTGGCCCAAAACTCCAGAGTACCCATCTCTGCCTTTGCTTGGGCTAGGGGTGCTTCCTGCCTGACCTTTTCCGCTCCAGCGTTAGAAGCCGGTCGGCAGGCGCCTAGAGAGAAGGCCAACCCAAGGGCCAGAAAGGGTAAAGCTAACCCCTTGCCCCAGGGATCCCTTGTTGAAGCACCAAGCCGAAATGGAGTGTGTTTCACCAGTTCCCCTGCCAAGGACTCGGTCCCGATGACGCAAACGGCACTGCTCTAGCGAAACACAGGCTTCCCTGGTGTTACAATCCCCCACCGGGGCATCTGTATGGCTACTCCTGCGCTAAATTCCCCGCCCGCACCCAACCTTCCTGCCCATTCTGACGGCGAATGCGCTGCCAACGGCCATCTTCGCTGAGGCCCAGCACCGTCACCACCTCGTTCATGGGCACACCGCCAATGTAGGTTCCCTCCCGCTCTGGAGTGGCCCGAAGCGCCAGGCCAATGGGCTCGATCACCCGTCCCCGCTCACCTGGGGAAACCACTGCTGCCGTGGGGGGTCGAGTCGGCAAAGGAGTTGATTCAGGGTTGGGTTCAACTGTGGGAGCTGGAGAAGTTGAGGCTGAAGCACCATCCACAGGGCCCAAATTGCCGGCGCGCACCCAGCCCTCTTGTCCGTTCAACTCCCGCCGCACCCGTTGCCAACGACCATCGGCGCTGTACTCCAACACCGTCACCGTTTCCCCCACCACAATTCCCCCTTGGTAGGCTCCATCGGCAGAAGGTTGGCTGCGGATTGCCAGGCCAATTGGCTCGATCACCCGCCCGCGGCTGCCGGGGGGAAATCCCTCAGGGTCAACAGTGCCTGCAGCAGGGCCAGAGGGGGGAGAGGGAAAACTGGCTGGGCGGGGCAAGGGATCCAAGCGCACCGCCTGCGGAAATTGAGGCGGGGCAGGGGGGGCCAACATGGGGGCGACGAGCTGCCACAACTGCCAAGCCAAGGCGGCCAGAGCCCCAACCGAGACACTCACCACCACCAAGGTGCCCAAGGGAAAACCGCCAGAAGCAGGAGAAGAACGGCCTCGCATCGGGTAGTTAGCCATCCGAAATACCTTCCCGCAATGCTGCAGGCAAGAATCCGCAGAGAAGATGGGATCCCCGTCAAAACCGGGGATTTACGAAAGCCAGAGCACGACTGCTGCGCAACGCTGACGTGATTGCATCCCAATGTATCGTGTTCCGCAGCGCTCTTGCTAGGCCTGTGCAGAGGAATCGCAACGCTGACGGGGCGACGCGACCCCAGAGGGCAAGGGCGTCGGAGATTAGCTTCTACTTATTGGTGTTGGTGAACTTATTCTGCCAGTCGGTCGTCAAAATCTCTCGGCCAAATACCCATCCTGCCAGAAGGAGGGGCAATGCCAAGCCCAGAAAGCCAAAAAGACTGACCACCTGAGCCACTTGCCGCTGGGCTTGTTTTCTCCTGGGATCCGGGATGTTGTTGGCAGCCAGCACCACTTTAGAACAAAAAGCCACCACCACCGCCCCCACCGGCCCCAAAACCAAAGAGGGCCACAGCCAAGCCTCCACTTGCGAGAATGCGTAGGCTCCGGTAAAGGGGATAATCACGAAACAAGCCAACTCTAGGATCCCCCACGTGAAGAGGGCCAACCAGACATCTTTGCGGAAGACTTCATCGGGATTGGTGTACATAAGCCTCCGGGATAAACCGCCACCTGCCACACTAAAGCGAGACTTTGAGACAGGAACAGCAGCGTCACAGCTTCCAGATTAACTCCAAGTGCTAAGGATCTTGCTTGACGGATCCTCCTTACGCTACTTTTCCCCTTGGGCAACTCAGTAAGATAATGCCCAAGATTCTTGGATAAGCCTCCGTTGATTTACGCACAGGAGGGCGGCCTCGGCAAGGATAAACTCCCCGCGCGACCCCACACGTAAAGACTTGAAATAAGATTTAGGTGTTCAATAACTCATGAATCACCTGCGTTTGTTGCCCTTTCCAGCCGAGGTTGGGGTCAAGCTTGCCTTGTTGAGAGGGCTCTTTATTCACCCGCGAGCCGAGGGCCCATCGCCTCTGTACGATTGTTGCCCATGAGCTGCCGAAGGGATCCCCACACCCCAACGCCCTGCAACCTTGTCTCCTGCTGACTTCGAGAGTGCCAAGCTGCCATGTCACGCATCCTCATCATCGATGATGATCCCAGCATTTGTGCTCTACTGCAGCGGTATTTGCAGCGGCAAGGGTATTCGGTTGAGGTGGCGATGACGGGGGCCGAGGGCTTACAGCAGTTGCGCGCTTTTCAGCCGGCCTTGGTAATTTTGGATCTGAACTTGCCGGATGTGAGCGGCTACGATCTCTGCCAGCAAATGCAAAAAGAGACCGGCGTGTACGTGTTGATGTTGACCAGCCGCGTCAGCCCTGCTGATAAGTTGCACGGATTCCAGTTGGGGGCAGATGACTACCTGACCAAGCCCTTCAGCCTGCCGGAGTTACAGGCGCGAGTGCAAGCCATTCTGCGGCGGCAACGCATGAAGACCGAAGTTGCCAGCGCACCGGTCTTGACCTTTGCCTCTTTGGTAATCGACCCGGAAACCCGAGCAGTCATCCGCGAGCAGCGCCTGATCAACTTAACAGCACTGGAGTTCGATTTGCTCTATGCTATGGCTCGACATCCGGGGCGGGTTTGGCGACGGGCTGAGCTGATTCAAGAGGTGTGGGATTTTAACCACGAGGGAGATGAACGGGTGGTCGATGTCCACATCGGCCAAATTCGCAAGAAACTAGAGACTGATACCAGCCAACCGGAGTTGATCCGCACCGTGCGTGGAGTTGGCTACAAGTTTGAGCCCCCCGCTCCGAAGGAGGGATGGGGAGAGGAAAAACCTTAACCCCCAAATAACTCTCCCCTCTTCACGTTGGGAGAGGGGCCAGGGGTGAGGGCCCGTTAATCCAAGCGGCGGCCTGTCAAACGCACAAAAATGTCTTCTAAGTTGGCCGGGCGCACCATGAGGCCGGTTTTGTCAGGTTCAGCTTCCAACTGCCGCTGAGCTTCCGCCAAGCTGGGGAAAAAGGTGTACTCCACCTCCCGGCCAGGACAGGATCGCACCAGCAGGGCCTCTCCATACTTGGCCCGCAGTTGCTCGGTGCTGCCCAACTCGATTAACCTTCCCCCATCCATGATGCCGATGCGGTCGCACAGCTCTTCTGCCTCCTCCATGTAGTGGGTGGTAATCAGCAAGGTCATGCCCTGCCGATTGAGATCCCGCAAGATCTCCCACAACAGCCGCCGCGCCTGGGGATCCAACCCGACGGTGGGCTCGTCCAAAAACAAAATCTGGGGGCGATGCAGTAACGCCCTGGCCACCTGCAAGCGCCGTTTCATCCCACCCGAGAGGGTTTTCACTTTGTCTTGGCGGCGATCCGCCAGCCGCACATACTCCAGCCATTCATCGATGCGCCGTTGCCGCTCCGGGTTGGAAATGTGGTGCATGCGGGCATGAAACTCCAGGCTTTCCCAAACGGTCAGCTCTGCCTCTAGGGTGATGGGCTGCAACACTACCCCAATCTGCCGCCGCACCGACACGGGATCCCGCACCACATCGTAGCCCCCCACCTGGATGGATCCCTGGCTGGGTCGGGTAAGGCTAGTAAGCATGCGAATGGTGGTGGATTTGCCGGCGCCGTTGGGCCCCAACAGGGCAAACACTTCCCCCTGGGGGATCTGCAGGCTCAAATCTTGAACGGCAACCTGCTGCCCAAAGCGCTTCCACACCCCCTGCATTTCCACCGCCGCCGTCTTGGTTTGGGACAAGGTTGGGGCCATCGAAAGAGCTGTCACAGTCCGCTCCGGTAAAGTGTAAAGAAATCTTTATTCTCCAGCATACGCCAGCCGTGTCAGCAAGCTGCAGGTCTTATCAGGGATCCCTGCCCTTGGCAGTAGTTTATGCCATTCCTTCAAGTCTTCCGTGGCTGTGATCTCGTTCCCTGTGGTTTTTCTCTAGACTCTGCAAAATAGTATACATTGCGTCTGAAGAGCGAGTTGCGTCCGCAGGGCAAGGCGTGATCGTACGGCAGGTAGGGGAAATCGCGCTGAATGGCTAATGCTGTATCTGTACGTATGGGTAACAATAGAGACACAAGCTTGAGCGGGCTGGCTGTTCAGCTTGGGGCTTTTTCTTGGTGAAGTGACTTCCCTTCAGCACCCACCGATAACCTCTACTAACCAATGTAAGGAAAATGCAGAGCAAAGACCGATTCGATCAAATTGACTTCCGGCTGGATCGCCTGGTTGGGGCTGTGTTGACCCTGGCCGAGACCGTCAGCTTCGTCAAGGATGACCTGACCCATCTGAAAGCCATTGTTCAACAACAGGTGCTGATATCCCAGGAGCAGAGCACTTGGCTAGGAGAGTTAAAGGCAATATGTCAACAGCAAGCCGATACAGCTCGTCGCCAATCTGAGACGATTGAGCGGATCATCGCCCATCTCCTGCCCGCTCAGGATCCCAAGTCTTGAAGGATCAGAGGGCAACCTGGGGGCGTGCCACAATGGCAGCAGAGCTGAGGTTTTCCACCGTTGGAGTGCCAGGTTGCAGCAGCAGGACAGGGTTCTGTTGAGGCTGAGGAGCTGCTTGCTTTTTTTCGTTGCCGACGCTTGCCTTACCTGGATCGCTTTGGCCCTCAAGAGGCCAAGCTGCCGCCGGACAACCTGCTGGAGCAATGGCGGCGGGATCGCCAAGCCCTGGCAGCCGCTGTGTTTGAGCGATTCCCCGGAGAACGAATCGCGCCGGGCAATGAAGCTCTCTTGGCAGCCATGGCCGACGGGGCGGAGCGGATCTACGGCGGACGGATTGCCGCAGAGCTGTTTTGGCAACCGCAGGAAGATCTCAACTGTACTGCTGAGGCAGAGCTGTTGCAGCTTGCTTCTGAACCTGTCCCTCACTCCTCCTCTCCAAGGGATCCCATCCCTGCCCCAGAAGACTGCGAGATGGTGCCCGCTCTTGCGTTGCCGCCTGAAGCTGTTCCAGAGGGACGTTCAGTTTGGGTGAGCAGCTCCCTGGATCTGCTGATTCGGGATCCCGCTCTCGTTGGCAGAAGTCGCCACGCCGCCCGATCCTCTTACCTGCCGGTTCATATTCGTATCGGCAAACGCCCCAAACCGGAATACGAATTGTTGCTGGCTTTGCAGGCAGAGCTGCTCGGATCCCTGCAGGGAAACGTTCCCAAGCGGGGCATTTTGATCCTGAAAGATGGGAAGTGGCACCCCGTCCACCTGAGCCGCCGACGAGCACAGGTGCGGCAATTGCTGCAGGAGTACCTGCACTCCCTCAACCAGCCGGAACCACCGCAGGTGTTCATGGCCCGCAGCCGCTGCCATCTTTGCCACTGGCGGGAGCATTGTCGCCAGTTGAACGCCGCCGCTCAACCCCTCAGCCTGCTGCCGGGCGTAACGGGATCCCGCTATCCCCTTTTGCAAGAGGCGGGGATCCACTCGATTGAAGCCCTGGCCAACGCTCAGTTGGATAGGTTGCAAGCCATTCCCAAGTTGGGATCCGGCGTGGCCCTGCAACTGCAGCTGCAAGCCCGTGCCACCCTCAGCCGGCAGCCTCTCTGGATTCAATCCCCCCCGGAAACCCTGCCCACCACACCCGTAGAGCTGTACTTCGATATCGAGGCGGATCCCCGCCACAACGTCGCCTATCTGCTGGGCCTGCTGGTGGTGGAGCAAGCCGAGGGGAAAAAGGTTGCGAGCTATCACAGTTGCCTGGCCGCCGAGCCGCGGGAAGAAAGGCAAGCTTGGGAGCAATTCTTGCAACTGGCACAACGCTATCCCGACGCTCCCATCTATCACTTTCACGGCTTTGAAGTGCAGACCTGCCGACGGCTGGGGGAGCAATACCGCACGGATCCCCGACAAGTGCGCCAGTTGTTGCAGCGCTTTGTGGATTTACAGGCCTGGGTGCAACGCTCGGTGGTGTTACCGATTGAGAGCTATTCCCTGAAAAACATCGCCCGCTGGTTGGGGTTTCAGTGGCGTCTGCCGGATGCCAATGGCGCCCAGTCCATTTATTGGTATAGCCAATGGCTGGAAACTCGGGAGCGCAGATATTTGGAGCACTCGCTTATCTACAACGAGGATGACTGCCGGGCTACCCACCGCCTAAAAGACTGGCTGTCCCAAGGAGTCCTCCATGCCGAATGATGCGAATAAATTGACAAAGACGGCCTATCCCCAGCCGCAAATGCCGCAGCTTGCGCCGCCAGTCTTGTGGCCAGTTGCTGAGGTTTCGTTTAGAATTAGACAGGCCCATTTAGTTCATTAAGGGGATCCCATGCTGTTGAAATCTCATGAATCTCCTCGCCATCAGGGCAGAAACCGTCGCGGTCGTGGGGGATCGGCACGCAAGCGCCAACTGGACAAACGGAACCGCGCCTTGATGCAACGATTACGACAACGAGAGCAAGCTCTCAACTCTCGATCTTCTCGGCAGGGGCAAGTTAACCCTGCCTTTTTTGTGCTTGCTTCTTCTTGGCCTGGCTACGAGGGATCCCGCTTGGCTGCCTGATCCGCCCATTTCTTTCATGGCATCGAAGAATCGAAGAGTTTGCTTCTCGCGCCTTCAAGACAAAGACTGCGCCTCCACCAATAGACGCCCGCTTTAGCAGTTAGCAACATCAATGGGAAGATTTTGGGGCCCTGGATAAGCGCGAAGCTATCGGCCAAGAACGCGAATGGCTCTGTTCTTGGTGCAGGCAGGATCGGGATGACAGGATTTGAACCTGCGGCCCTCTGCTCCCAAAGCAGATGCGCTACCAAGCTGCGCTACATCCCGGCTTAGCTTTTGTGATTATGCCAGATCCCCGCCTCCGATGCACACCCAAGCAGGGATCCCTCCCTCAGATCAACAGGGGAACAAAAGAATCTGTCCGCTTCAGGACTTGAGCATCTTGGCCGGCATGACAATGAGGGTATTTCCCTGTCGCTCCACCACGTAGAGCTCCTGTCCGGCTTGGATTTCCAGGTTGGGAATGCTGCACTTGGCGTTCCAGGTGGAACCCAGATAAGAAACCCGCCCCCGTTCGCCTGGGGGAATGGGGGTGATTGCCCGCGCCTCGCGAGATTCCTCTACCTGAACCGATCCATGGGGCACCAGACGGCGGCTGAGGATAATCAACACCACCGATGCCCCAATCCAGCTGGCAAATTGTACCCAGATCGGCAGCCCCAAATAAGCCAAAAGCCCTGCCAAGAGCGCCGCCAGCCCCACCGAGCCGGCAACCAATTCTGGCAAAAACAATTCGGCAGAAATGAGGACTAACCCGATGATGATCCAAGGCCAAACCATAGAATCCAGGGATCCCACCTAACTCAGTATGGCTCAAAACCCCTGGATCCTCAGCAGGGATCCCTTGTCCTTAGGGAGACTGGTTGGGGCTTACCCGCCCAAGCGGTAATTCTCCAAAAACTGCAGGGGATCCATCTCCTCCTGAGGGGAGCTTTTGGGTAGGTTCTTGGATTCGGCGATCCGCATCAAGGTCTCCCAGTCGGTGCTCATGACAAAGGCCACGGCTTGGCGAGCCGCCTCTCGGTGGGGGCAGTCCTCTCCCAAGACACAGCCATCTCGACAGAGGGTGGCGCAATCGTGCGCAGTGCTCCTGGGATCCGGGCCAGCCATGATGTCTTCCTCTCGGTGGGTTTCACGTTTTCTTTAGGATACCTGAAGAGAATCTTGCGCTTGCAGGAGATTTGGGTCAGGGCGGGTAGCTTGGATGAGGAGATGAGGCGACAAGACCTGTTCAAGCAAGAGGAGCCTTATGGAGTTTTCGCAATTGCAAGCGCTGGTGGATCGAGCCTTGGAAGACAAGAAGCTCACCCGCACAGAGGTGGATCAAATCGTCAGCGCCATCCGGGCCAACGGCAAAATCTCCCCCGAAGAGATAGGCTTGCTGGAGTCCATTCGCGAAATGGTGCTCCGTCGGGAGATTCAGGTGGTGGAAACGGCAGATTGAGGGGCAGGGATCCCCAAGTAGAGGGTGACTTCGCTGCGGTTGTGAAACAGGTGGCGGGCCCTCACCAGGGGGAAGGCACTACCCAAGATCTCCAAACTTTGCCGCAGCACCCGCAGGCGGTGTTGGTGGGGTAGCTTCAGGGTCATCACAGCTCTCCCCTGTGGCTGCAGATGGGGAGCAAAAGCCACCATCAGGTGGGCGGAAGCCGGGCCATCCATGCGCATGTCGTTGAGGATGAGGTGAAACCGGCCTGGGCCACGGGCCAAGTAGGCTTGGGCGCTGAGGCGATGGTGGCGGATCCCCGGATCTTGGCTGAGGCGCTCGTGCAAGTCCCCCGGATCCACTGCTGTGACCTGCTGGCCATATAGGCGCAAAATGCGCGACCATCCCCCCGGCGCTGCCCCCAGATCCAGAGCCTGTCCCCCCGGCACCAAGGGAATCTGAAACACCTGGATGGCCTCCAGCAGCTTAAACTCGGAGCGGCTGATTTGCTCTGGATCCCGCCGAAAGCGATGGATCCCACCGGCCCAGTTGGAGAGGTTCTGGGCAGCCAAGGATAGGCCCAGCCAAGCGCGAATGCCCATCGGTTGAGCCAGGATCACCACCGAGATTACCTGCTGGGGGTCTTTGACCTGCAGGGGGGATCCCACCGCTGCCATCACCTGTTCGGCCAGGGTTTCATTGACCTGGAAGGGCTTGAGAGCCGGCTCTCCAAACAGGCGCGTCTGAACCGAAAAGCTGAGGGCGGGGTCAATGGCTGCCAACATTTCCCCATCAAGGCGCAATTCAACTGGGGATCCCCCAGATAGCCGCCGTTCTTGGTGAATGGGGCAGATGTGGCGTAAAAAAATGGGCGGGTCAGCTTGCCAAGCCTCAGCCAGGTCAGCAAATGAGCGTTGGCTGCATACCCACACCAAGCCAGGTGCTTCCTTTAGCCGCTGCACGGCAGCCTCTGGATCCGCAGCTTCTATCTCCCGGATCGCCAAATCCAGAAAATCTGGGTCAGCACTGCCCAGCCATGTATGGGTATCAGGGGGGAGAGGATTGCTCAACGGGCTCGCTGCCAACGCACGTAGGGTAAAGAAGCGGCTACTTGCTGAATCTGAGCTTGAGCGGCCAGCAGTTGTCCTGTGGCGTCCCAGGTGCCCTGCACCAGCATTTGCCAGGCTCCCTGGGGGATCTCCACAGCAGCGGTATTTGCCTCCCAGCGCACCTGTTTGTTGGGCAGATCCAGCGTCAACTGGAGCTGGGGATTTTCCGCCACCGCCTTCTGCAGGGCTTGAATCACAGCCGGGGGTGCCGTAACACAAGGGATCCCTAGAGCCAAGCAGTTGCCGAAGAAGATCTCGGCAAAGCTTTCGCCAATGAGGGCGCGGATCCCCCACTTGGCCAGCGCTTGGGGCGCATGCTCCCGACTGGAGCCACAGCCAAAATTGGCATTGACCACAAGGATCTGGGATCCCTGGTGCTGGGGTTGATCAAAGGGGTGCTGGCCGGGATCCTGGGCGCGGTCGTCGGCAAACACATGCTGGCCCAAGCCATCAAAGGTAACGCACTTCAAAAAGCGGGCTGGGATGATCCGGTCGGTGTCAATGTCGTTGCCCGGCAGGGGGATCCCTCGGCCTGTGATGGTCAAAACTTCGCTTGGCATAGGAACTTCGATGAACTCTTGGACTCGACTGGGGATTGGCTTCAGGAGATTGGCAGGCTCGGCAAGACCCTGCCCGGCTGCCGATGGGCCAGCTTCAACGGCAAACAGGGAAGGCTTGGCTCTGCTACCGGCGGTAAACCTGATTTTCCAAATTGCGCACCTGCCGCTCCAGCCGATCCAGCCGCCCGCGCAGCTCGTCCATTTCCGACTGGCGGGGCACGCCCAGATCCTGCAGGACGTTGCGCACCTGCCGCTGAACGTAGGATTCAAAGTTACTCTGCTCGGCCTTCACCTGGTTGAGCAGGTTGTTGATGACATTGGATGCCTCTTCTGGGTTGAGCTGCCCCTTCTGCACCAAGTCGTCGGCAGCCTTTCTCAACTGTTCTGCCAGCAGAGTGGTTGTGCCCACGCCCATTAGCAAGAGCTGACGTAAGATACTGTTGTTGTCCAATGCTGCCCTCCAAAGGACGCTTCGCGAACGGTACGGGCCTCCATGACTACCCATTTTCCTCAGTTTGCCCTCAACTTCGCAACCGGCTCGGCCAGTTTCTCCCTTTCGCCAGAGGTGGCACAACAATGGCACAAGGCCCTGCAAATCCTCTTGGAGCGGCTCAAGGTTCGCTCGGGCAGCTCCCGGCAGCAGCCTCAGGATCCGGTTGAGTTTCATCATTCTGCTGCCGACTTCTCTTTGGAGATGTTCTGCAACCCCAACATCTGGGTCGGCCCCCACGCAGCCAAGGTCTTGGTTACTGTGAAAACGGAAGGGCTGCGCTTTTCCACTGAGGTGGAGTTCTCTCGCCTTCAAGAAGACCTCAGCCAGTATCTGGAGTCCCTAACATGAGCGAAGATGCCCATGCTGCGGGAGAGGAGCCCGCGGCCATTACGGTGATGCAACTGCTGGACGAGCCGCCAGAGGGGATCCCCGGCCACTTGGAAGTGGTTGCCCTCACTTGGCACGACCGCCAGCGATCCCGGCAACGGCTGGTGAGCGACTGGGGCACCGAGATCCAGCTGATGCTGCCCCGCGGCACCCATCTTCACGATGGGGATCTGCTCTATGCGGATGCGCAGCGACACATTCGGGTCAGAGCCCAACCCGAACCGGTGCTCTTGATTCAACCTGAAAACCCCATCCAGATGGGCCAAGTGATTCATCAACTGGGCAACTGGCACCGTCCGGCCCACGTTTCCCCCCAAGGGCAGATCCTGGCGCTGGCCGATGATCCGCTGCAGGACTGGCTGGCCCACATGGGGATCCCGTTTCGGTTGGAGATGGCTGTCTTCGAGCCCAACCTGTTGGCCCACAGCCATTAACCTGAGCCTTTGCGAGCGCAAACCCGTCCCTCCGACTCATGGCCTAGGCTCCAGCCTCTGCTTCTCGGGTTGCCAACCGCGCTGCAAACTCTCGGTGTTCCTCCGACTCAATTCCCCTTTGCAGCACACCCAACACCTGCTGCATGTTGCCCGTCAGCAGCGCGTCCACGGCTAACCACAACCCCGGAAACACCCGACTGTACAAAACGCCCAACTCATTGGGCTGTTGCTGCACGTACTCTCCATTCTGGAAGACATACCAGCGAAAGGCTTGCTCTTGGGTTAGCCAGACCAGATATTCCCGCACGCCGTTGCGCCGGTAGGCCCGCAGCTTATCATGCAGGTCGTAGGAAGCTGTGCTGGCGGCAATCTCCACAATCAGCTCCGGTGCACCCTCAATGTAGTCATCCTCGCTAATGCGGGACTGTCCCCCACAAGATTCGTGCATCCGCAATATGGCATCTGGCTGCGGCTCATTGTCCAAGTCCAGGCGAACGGTTGGATTGCCCGCCGACTCAACCCCCGGCGTTGCTGCTTCATAAACTCCCAGCCAGGCCATGATGTGGCTGTGTGGTCTGCCATGTCGGCGATATCTGAGGGGAGATGCCACGTAAACAATTCCCTCAATCAGCTCGGCTTTTTTGAGCTGAGGCATGGCTTGATAGCGCCGTTCAAACTCATCGCGGGTGAGACGATCGCCGCTTTCTAAGATGGGCAGTTCACGGAAGGAAGGGCTACTGACGCTCATGACCAGCTCTCTTACCAGCAGTCGCGACAGTGTTGCGGAGCAATATCGATGACTCCATCCGGGTTGGCTGGTAAGTCCATCATAGAGGGGCTGCTCTGTCGCGACAGCGTTGTGGAGCAACAATGGGCCATAGATGGGACGGGATCCCTTTCTATTCGACCCATTGAGCAGTCATCATCAGGTGTCCAAGTTCTCGATCCGAACCGGCTCAAAAGGTTCTGCCAGCGGAAACCCCAGAACCTGGGCATAAAAGTAAAGCTCTGCCTCCAAGGCCCGTTTGATGTTGGCCGCCTGGCGAAAGCCGTGTTGCTCTCCCTCGAAGGGCACATAGGCCACTGGGATCCCTTTGGCCCGTAGGGCTGCCACCATCCTCTCCGCCTGATTGGGGGGCACGATGGCGTCTTCCAACCCTTGGAAGAAGATAACCGGACAATTGAGGCCCTCCAGGTGATGAATGGGGGAACGCTCCCGGTAGAGATCCCGTCGCTCTGGGTAGGGGCCAATGAGGCTGTCCAAGTAGCGAGACTCGAACTTGTGGGTCTCCTGGGCCAGGGCTTCTAGATCGCTCACCCCGTAGTAGCTGGCACCTGCTCGGAAGACGGCGTGGAAGGTCAAGGCCGCCAACGTGGTATAGCCGCCAGCGCTGCCCCCTTGAATGAGCAGCCGTTCCCCATCCACCTTGCCCTGTTCTGCCAAAAATTGGGATCCGGCGATGCAATCTTCCACATCTACCAGGCCCCACCGGCCTTTGAGAGCATCCCGATAGGCCCGTCCGTAGCCGCTGCTGCCCCGGTAGTTCACATCCAAAACGGCAATCCCCCGACTGGTCCAGTATTGGATCCCCAGGTTGAGCACGGCTGCCGTCGCCCCGGTGGGCCCGCCGTGGCTTTTCACCAGCAGGGGTGGCTTTTCGCCAGCAGGGGCAACAAAGTCTCGGTTCTTGGGGGGATAGAAGAAGGCGTAGGCCACTTCCTTGCCGCCACCGGTGGGAAAAACAATGGGCTCTGGGATCGACAGATAGTCGGGATCCACCGCCACGCTGCTGGAACGGGCCACCACCTCCACTTGGCTGGAGGGTAAGTCTAGGCAGACCAAGGCAGTGGCTTCCGTCGGGGATCCGGCCAGGAAAGCGGCTTTTTCCCCACTCACCTGCAAACCGCTGATCTGGGTGTAGGGCAAGGGGATCCCTGCCAACTGTCCTGAATGGGGATCCAGATAAGCCAGATGAGACAGCCCGTCTTGTTCATAACAGGCCAGGATGCGCCCATCGCCACAGAAGCCGTAGGTGCTCAGGCCGAACACCCACTGGGGTTCTCCAAACTCTGCTTCCATAGGACAGAGGGGAAGGGATCTCTGGGGATCCCAGCGATAGAGGTTCCACCAGCCGCTGCAATCGGAAACAAAGTAGAGATCCCCTTGCGGTGACCACTGGGGCTGGAAGATCGACTCGGCAGGGCCACCGGCTAGCTTTTGGGGCTCTCCTAGAGTGCCATCTGCTGCCACCTCTGCTCGCCACAGTTCCGTCCCATCCCAGGGCATCTGGGGGTGATCCCAGGTCAGCCATACCAAGGTCTGGCCGTCTGGACTGAGGCGCGGGCTGGCGTAGAAGTCGTGCCCAGAAGCCAAAATCTGCTGGGATCCACTTGCTAAGTCAATCGAGACAAGGCTGTTTTCCGGCTCTCCCTGGCGGCTGTGATCCTCCCGCACACAGAGGATGCGTCCACGCGCCCGATCCACCACCCCGTCGGCGTAGCGATAGGGGCCTGCTTCTGTCAGGGGCTGGGGATCCGAACCCGGCAGCAGGCGGTAGAGCCGTTGGTCAGCGAAGTTGCAAAAATACACTACCCCTGCCGACACCCAATAAGCTCCACCCCCATACTCATGCACCCGTGTCCGCACATTGAAAGGTGCCGGTGTCAGCTCCACCAGGATCCCGTCGGCAGAGCGCCGCATCAACACATTGCGCCCTTTTTCTTGCGGGCGGCCCTCCGTCCAGTAGAGATCCCCCTGATCCCAAACCATCTGTCCCAAGCGCAGGGATCCCGTCACCACCAGGTCAGCGGTAATCGGGGATCGCCAAGATCCATAGCCGGCCTGCTGAACCATAGGCTGTTAATTCTCCACCCCAGAACCCCTATTATGCCGGCAGCAAGGGATCCCTGCCTCTGCCTGCAGCCTGCGGGGAAAGGGCTCGGATTCTGGGAAAAGGTATCCCACGATACAATTCTCTCCGGGCCGAATGGGTTTGATGGAACACGTTAAGGCAACAGGGACGCACGACGCTTTCTCGACTGCAGGATTAGCCTTTTCCTCTGTTGATGTTGGGAAGGCATTCGGTGAAAGCCTCAGCCGACTGCAGTTGGGCAAATTTAACACATGGGCGAGGTGATGAGCTAGGTGCTTCCCCCCCGTTGGCCGGGCTGCTGCAACTGTACTTCTTAACACCCTTTGCACTCACTTCGTTTCGGAGATCACCGATGGCTCAATCTTTTAATCGTCGTCAAGTGCTGAAAATGGGCGCTCTGGCTGGAGCCGGGGCGGCCCTGGGGCCGCAGATCTGGGTGAAGCGGTCTGTGCCCGCCTACGCCCAGGGAGAGACCATTCGCGTTGGCATTTTGCACTCCCTCAGCGGCACCATGGCCATTTCAGAAACCAGCGTGGTGGATGCCGAAAAGCTGGCTATCAAAGAGATCAATGCCGCCGGTGGGGTTTTGGGCAAGCAGATCGAGCCGATTATCGAGGATGGCGCTTCCGATTGGCCAACCTTTGCCGAGAAAGCCACCAAATTGATCGATGTGGACAAGGTGGCAACGGTATTCGGCTGCTGGACTTCGGCCAGTCGCAAAGCGGTTTTGCCGGTGTTTGAATCCAAGCAGCACCTGCTCTGGTATCCCGTGCAGTACGAAGGACAAGAGTGCTCCAAAAACATCTTCTACACCGGCGCTGCCCCCAACCAGCAGATCGAGCCTTCGGTGGAATGGCTGCTCAAGAACAAGGGCAAAGAGTTCTTCCTGGTGGGATCCGACTACGTGTTCCCCCGCACGGCCAACACCATCATCAAGGCCCAGTTGGAAGCCCTGGGGGGCAAGGTGGTGGGTGAAGACTATCTGCCTTTGGGCAACACAGAAGTTACTCCCATCATCAGCAAGATCCGGGCCGCTCTTCCCAATGGCGGTGTGATCTACAACAGCTTGAACGGCGACAGCAACGTGGCCTTTTTCAAACAACTGGAAGGGGCAGGGCTGGGGCCGGATCGTTATCCTTCCATGTCCGTCAGCATTGCCGAAGAAGAGGTGCAGGCCATTGGCCCCGAATTTTTGGAAGGGCACTTTGCCGCCTGGAACTACTTTATGACGGTGGATACGCCTGCCAACAAGAAGTTTGTGGAAGCTTTCAAGGCAGAATACGGCCAAAACCGCGTCACCAACGACCCGATGGAAGCCGCCTACATCATGGTTTACATCTGGAAGCAGGCAGTGGAAAAAGCGGGAACAGTGGAAATCGACGCCGTGCGGCAGGCAGCCTATGGCCAGACCTTTGATGCCCCAGAAGGCTTGGTAACCATGAACACCAACCACCACCTGACCAAGTATGTGCGGATCGGCCAGGTGCGCTCTGACGGTTTGTTTGATGTCATCTTTTCTACGGATGCCGTGGAGCCGCAGCCCTGGAACCAGTTTGTGGCAGAGACCAAGGGCTTTGCCTGCGATTGGTCAGATCCGGCCAAGGGCGGTCGCTACAAAGTCAAAGTCAGCTAGTCCTGGCCAGGGCTGGGATCCCTTGCCGTTTGGATAGGGTCGGGGATCCCGCTCTGCCGCTTAAGAAGCTTCCCCGGTCAAGTTGGAAGGAGGATCCCCTGCCGATGACCTTGCTCTTGGATAGCTTGTTTAACGGCCTTAGCATCGGCACCGTCTTGCTGATAGCCGCTCTGGGCTTGGCCATTGTTTTCGGCCTCATGGGGGTCATCAACATGGCCCATGGGGAGCTGATGATGTTGGGGGCCTACACCACTTTTGTGGTTCAAAATGCCTTTCGTCCCCTAGGGGATCCCTGGCGGGATCTGTACATCTTTCCAGCTTTGGTAGCTGCCTTTGCCGTCACGGCTCTGGTGGGACTAGCCCTGGAGCGGGGGGTGATTCGCTTTTTGTATGGCCGACCCTTGGAGACCCTTTTGGCCACTTGGGGCGTGAGCCTGATCCTGCAGCAGTTTGTGCGCAGCGTCAATTGGGTGCTGGCTTTCCGCTTGGGGGCCTTCGCGGTGCTCTTTTTTGGCGGCTGGTGGCTCTTGGCCAGGCGAACGGATTGGCCGCGCCTCAAAGGGTGGACGCTGGCGCTGCTACTGGTGCTTTCCACGGCCATTGCAGCGGTGGGGGGGCGGGTGCTGGCGCAAACCTATGCTTTAGCAGTCACTCAACCCTGGTTTGGAGCCCAGAACAAAGATGTGACCGCTCCCCGTTGGCTGGGGGGTGGGATCCCGGTGGGCAGCCTGTTTTTGCCCAATACCCGCCTGTTTATCATCGCCCTCACTGTCTTCTGCATCCTAGGGCTGTACTTCTTCTTGCAGCGCACCCGCTGGGGGCTGCGCATCCGGGCGGTTACCCAGAATCGGGCCATGAGTGCCTGTGTAGGGATCCCTACGCAAAAGGTGGATGCCCTTACCTTTGCCATCGGTTCGGGTCTGGCGGGAGTAGCCGGCGTGGCGGTCAGCCTGCTGGGATCCGTGGGGCCGAACACCGGCCAGAACTACATCGTGGATACCTTTATGGTGGTCGTCGTGGGGGGTGTCGGTAAGCTCTTAGGCAGTATTGTGGCGGCGCTTGGGATCGGGATTGCCAACTTTGTCATCGGCTCAGGGACGCTGGCTTTGATTTTTCCCAACGTGCCCATCCTGACCGATACCCTCAACTTTTTTGCCACCACGAGCATGGCCAAGGTGATGGTCTTTGCTTTGATCGTGGCCTTTTTGCAGGTGCGACCTCGGGGCCTTTTCCCCGAAAAAGGTCGTATGGTGGATGCCTAGGGAATGATCTCGCTTGGCGAAAACTCTAGGACCAGACTCTCCATCTTCTACTCCCTCACAAAGCCCATGAAACTGGTTCATTCCCCCCGTGCTGATCATGAAGTGGCTGCTCCCGCCGCGGGTGGGGATCCCAATTCTTCTCGCAAGCTTCTGTGGGAGGCCGGGATCCTCATCGTTTTGGTGCTGGCCTTGATCTTTGTGGCCCCAACTGTGCTGTCTGGCTTTCGGCTCAACTTGTTGGGGCGGTTTCTGGCCCTCAGCATTGTAGCTTTGGGGATCGACCTCATCTGGGGCTATACCGGCATGCTCAGCCTGGGGCATGGGGTGTTCTTTGCCTTGGGGGGCTACGCTCTGGGGATGCACCTGAAATTGCAATTGCCGGAAGGTCAGATACCGGAGTTTTTCAGCCTCTATGGGGTAACGGAATTGCCCTGGTTTTGGTATCCCTTTTATTCGTTTCCGTTTACGGCTGTTGCTGTGGTCTTGATCCCGGCTTTGGTGGCGGCAGCCCTGGGGTATTTGGTGGTGAGAAATCGCATCCGAGGGGTTTATTTTTCCATTTTAACTCAGGCCACCACGATCATTTTCTTTAACTTCTTCAACGGCCAACAGCGCTTAATCAACGGCACCAACGGCCTGACCAACTTCCAGACTTTGTTTGGCCTAGATGTCAACTCGTCCGAAATGCGCCTTGCTGTCTATGTCACTACAG
Source organism: Thermostichus sp. MS-CIW-37 (assembly GCF_054060065.1). Classification (NCBI taxonomy): domain Bacteria; kingdom Bacillati; phylum Cyanobacteriota; class Cyanophyceae; order Thermostichales; family Thermostichaceae; genus Thermostichus; species Thermostichus sp. MS-CIW-37. Next base: position 93,774 of record NZ_JBSSCV010000005.1, read on the forward strand.
TTCTGGCGGTGGTTTTGGCTTACCTTCTCTGTCGTTGGCTCACCAGCGGCTTATTCGGTCGGATCCTGGTAGCCATTCGAGATGACGAGCCGCGGGTTCGTTTTTCCGGCTACGATCCCACCGGCTTTAAAGTTCTGGTGTTTGCCGTGTCTGCTGCCCTGGCAGGCATTGCCGGAGCTTTGTTTACCTTGCAAACTGGGATCATCTCTCCCAATGCGATGGCCGTTCCCTTTTCCATTGAGATGGTAATCTGGGTGGCGGTGGGCGGTCGGGCCAGTTTGGTGGGGGCGGTGCTGGGGGCTCTGTTGGTTAACTTTGCCAAGAGCTTGCTGAGCGAAAGTTTTCCCGAAATTTGGTTGTTTTTCCAAGGGGGATTGTTCCTGCTGGTGGTGCTGGTGTTGCCGGATGGACTGGTGGGTTGGGTGCGCACCCAAGGCAGGCAGCTTTGGGTCACTGTCCAGCTTTGGCGCAGGCGCTTGGCAGATACTTCCCCAGCTTAAATCTGGCTTTCTGTCGATGTGCATCATACGCAAGGTGCAAGTTCAGAGTAAAAGGATCCCAGATCTGATGGGTAAGCCAGCGATGCCAAGTGTCCTCTCTTATTTATTTGATGGGTTGAGTGTGATGGGTTAAGAACCCTGTTCGCCCTCTGCCCTTTCCGTTCTTGGATGTGATCCCCATGCTTACTTCAGCTCCCACCGCCACCCGACAAATTTTACAAACTCAGGATCTCACCGTCAGCTTTGATGGCTTCAAGGCTTTGGACAGGCTGAACTTCTCTCTGGAGGAAGGGGAGCTGCGGGTGGTCATCGGCCCCAATGGGGCAGGCAAGACTACGTTTCTCGATGTGCTGACGGGCAAGGTTAAGCCTACTCGAGGCCGGGTGCTGTTTAAAGGAAAAGATCTGACCAAGCTCAAGGAACATGAGATCTCGATTTTGGGTGTTGGGCGCAAGTTTCAGACGCCGCGGGTCTATCAAAACTTGAGCGTGCGAGAAAACTTGGAGCTATCCCTCAACCCTGACAAAAGGGTTTTTTCCACCCTATTGGGCAAAAAGCATCTGCGAGAAAAAACGGATGCTCTTTTGGAAACCATTGGCCTCAGCCGTAAGGATCGGGTTCCGGCAGGGCTGCTTTCCCACGGAGAAAAGCAATGGCTGGAGATCGGCATGGTGATTGCTCAAGATCCGGATTTGCTGCTGCTCGATGAATGCGTAGCCGGGATGACAGATAAAGAAACAGAAGCTACAGGGGAGTTGATTCAATCCTTAGCCCAAAGCCACACCATTTTGGTGATTGAACATGACATGGTATTTGTCCGGCAAATTGCCCGTAAGGTTACTGTTTTACACCAAGGCTCGGTGCTGTGCGAAGGTACCTTTGAGGATGTGAAAAACGACCCGCGAGTTATTGAGGTCTATCTCGGATCCCATAAGGCGAAAAACTAAGCAAAAAGCTATAGCCCTGTTTTAACTGACCCATGCGCAGGCCCATGAATACGGAAAACGCGACCGCAACACAAAACTTATCCCGAGATGGATCCGGGCCTCTTCTGGAGGTCTCCGATTTGAGGGTTTACTACGGTCAGAGTTTAATTGTAAAGGATCTCTCTTTTAAGATCTTTCCCGGCCAAGCGGTCTGCCTTCTGGGTCGCAATGGCATGGGCAAAACCACCACGCTTAAAGCCCTGATGGGGCTTCTGAAAGACTGCACAGGCAAAATTGCTTTTGAGGGCCGTCCTATCAACCATTACCCTCCCAATTGGCGAGCCCGCGCCGGTATTGGCTATGTACCCCAAGGTCGAGAGATATTTCCCCGCCTAACGGTTGAGGAAAACCTGCTGGTGGGGCTAGAAGCGGCACCGGACAGAGAACGGATCATACCTGAGTTTGTCTATGACCTATTCCCAATTCTGCGTTCTTTTCTTAAACGGCTGGGTGGGGATTTGAGCGGTGGGCAGCAGCAGCAACTGGCCATCGCCAGAGCTTTGGTGGCAGAGCCCAAACTTTTGCTCCTGGATGAGCCTACAGAAGGGATCCAACCCTCCATCATCATCGAGATTGAAGAAGCCATCACCCGTATTCAAAAGGAGCGGGGCGTTTCGGTGTTGCTGGTGGAGCAGTATTTTGAGTTTGCCCAAAGTCTGGCCGATTACTTTTATCTTATGGAAAATGGATCCCTTATCATGGAGGGGCCGACTGACCAAATGGACGAAGAAAAAGTTCGGGCTCACCTCTCCATTTGAGGGGAAGCCATGTCATATTCGCTGCTGATTACTTACCAAATCACTTAATGCTTAATGTCCGCCCATCTTGTGGCCAACTTCTTTGAGATCCACGCTGCTGATAGGACTTTCATAGACGATCCGACCGCCCGCCATCACCAGCAAACGATCGGAGAGCTTGAGAAGCTCGTCTAGATCTTCGCTGATCAGCAAGACGGCAACTCCTCGGTTACGAGCATCCACAATCTGCGAGTGAATGTAATCTACTGCCGCAAAGTCCAGACCAAAACAAGGATTGGCGGCGATCAAAATTTGTGGATCTCCGGCGAGTTCCCGTGCCAAAATGGCTCGCTGGACATTACCCCCCGACAGGTGGCTGATGGGAGTTTGGGCTGCAGGCGTTTTCACCTTAAATTGCTCGATTAACGCGCGGGCAGAGCGCCAAATCTCTTGCCAGATCAACATCCAACCTTTGGCCATAGGATCCCGGTCATAACGACGCAGGGCCAAGTTTTCGCCAACGCTCATGTTGGGGATCGAGGCATTTCTCAGAGGTTCCTCCGGCAAACAGCAAACCCGGTGGCGCACCATTTCTGCGCGGGTGGCCCTGTACAGTTGCCCGTTGATCTTGATCTGCCCGGCTGTAGCCATCCGCTGCCCGGCCAAGACTTCCATCAACTCCCGCTGGCCGTTGCCGGAAACGCCGGCAATTCCCACAATCTCACCTCCATGAACAGTCAGGGTCACCCCCCGCACAGCGGGCAAGCCATTGTCCTTGTCAGCCTGGATCCCTTCAATTTCCAGCAGAGGGGATCCCCCTTTGACCAAGGCTTTCTCCAACTGGATCTGCACCTGTTGCCGGCCCAGCATCATTTCGGCCATTTCTGCTGTGGATAAATCTTTCACTTGTCCATGGCCGGCCAGCTTCCCACGTCGCAACACCGTCACCTCATCGGCAAAGGCATTCACCTCGCGAAACTTGTGGGTAATGAGCAATACACTCAGGTCGCCAGCTTCCACCGAACGACGCACAAGGCCCAAGACTTCGTCGGCTTCCTCTGGCGTGAGCACAGAAGTAGGCTCGTCCAAGATCAGGATCTTGGTGTTCAAATAAAGCTGCTTGAGGATCTCGACCTTCTGCTTTTCTCCTGCCGATAGTTCGGAAACAAAAGCCCGCAAGTTGACTTGGAAAGGGGCTGTTTCCATAAAATCTGCCAGCTTTTTCTCCTCTTCTTTCCAGTCAATCACCAAAGGCAAATCTGGGCGGGCCAAGACCAAGTTTTCCGCCACAGTCATGGCGAGTACAGAGGTGAAATGTTGGTACACCATGCCAATGCCGTAGTGATAGGCATCCCGTGGGCTGTGGATGGCACGAGCTCGTTTATCAATGCAAACATCGCCAGAGTCAGCATGATAAAAGCCCATCACGCACTTGACGAGGGTGCTTTTCCCGGCTCCGTTTTCCCCAAGTAAGGCATGAAGGGATCCCGGCTTGAGTTTCATCGAGACGTGGTCTAGGGCCAACAGGGATCCAAATCGCTTGGTGAGGTTGACGACCTCCAGTTCCGGGGGGGCTTTCCGTGCTGTTGAGATTTCAGTTTGGGCAGTGGTAGTCATGGTTGGTCAAGATCTCCTGGTTTGGGTGTCTCACGTAAAGACACGTAAAGAAACGAGGTCTAGTCGGTTTTGAGTTCCTGAAGTACTGCTATCAGGGCACCTGAATCGGCAACTGCCCCGAAAACCCCCCCTTGCATCTGGATCATCTTCAGAGCAGCGAGATAATTTCCGTAGTCTGTGGCACCTGTGCAATCGGATAGCAACAAACATTCATAGCCCCGGTCGTTGGCTTCTCGCATGGTGGTGTGGACGCATACATCGGTGGTGATGCCCGTCAAGATCAGGTTTTGGATGCCTTTGCGCCTCAGGATTAAGTCCAGATCGGTGGCATAGAAAGCGCCTTTGCCCGGCTTGTCGATGATCACCTCCCCTGGCAGAGGAGCCAGTTCCGGGATAATTTCCCAGCCGGGTTCTCCTCGCACCAGGATGCGCCCACAGGGACCGGGATCCCCAATGCCTGCCCCAATGCGTTGACTGCGCCAGCGCTTGTTTTCCGGCAAATCTGATAGATCGGGGCGATGGCCTTCGCGGGTATGCACGATGAAAAAACCCAGGGCTCGCATTGCCGCCAAAACCCGTCGGATCGGCTCTATGGGGGCACGGGTGAGGGAAATGTCGTAGCCCATTTTGTCTACATAGCCACCTACCCCGCAGAAATCGGTCTGCATATCGATGACGATCAGGGCGGTGTTCTCAGGCCGTAAGTCACCGTTGTAGGGATAGGGGTAAGGTTCTGCCGCAATATAGGATCCCATAGCACCTCTGGCAAATCAATTCAATAAAGAGCAAAGAAAGAGCAAAAGCCCAATCAAGAGGGATATCCAACCCAAGCCTTCGGGTCACCCTGCGCTTGACCTCGGCTCTCCCAAGTTAAAGCTGGGGCGGTGAGCCTTGGCCAGAACCCTGCCAAGATAGAACACAGCTTGCCATTTCTATCCGCAGGTTTGTGTCTCCTCCGATTCACTTCACTGCAGAGCCCTGGCTGCACACCTACAGCGAAATTATCGATGTGCGCTCTCCGGCAGAGTTCGCAGAGGATCATTGGCCGGGAGCCATCAACTTGCCTGTACTCTACGATACAGAACGGGCAGAGGTGGGCACGCTCTACAAGCAGGTGGATCCCTTTACAGCCCGCAAACGAGGGGCAAGCTTGGTGGCCCAGAACATCAGTCGCCACTTGCAAACCCATTTTGCCGATAAAGATCGCGATTACCGGCCCCTAATCTACTGCTGGCGGGGAGGGCAGCGCTCTGCCAGCTTGGCATTGGTGTTGTCCCAGGTGGGCTGGCAGGTTACGGTTTTGCAAGGTGGCTACAAAACCTACCGGGCCTGGGTGCGCCGACAGCTGCAGATCTTGCCCCAGGAATTTACCTACCGAGTGCTCTGCGGACCAACAGGGAGTGGCAAAACCCAGTTGCTTCACCATCTGCGCCAACAGGGATCCCAAGTTCTCGATCTGGAAAAGCTGGCCTGTCACCGGGGATCCCTTCTGGGGGCCGAGTGGGGGGTGCCGCAGCCCAGTCAGAAGAGCTTTGAAAGTCAACTGGTGCAGGTTTTTCTCCAGTGGGATCCCGCCAAGCCAGTCTGGGTGGAGGCTGAGAGTGCCAAAGTGGGCCAGCTCCATCTGCCGCCTGCCCTTTGGCAAGCCCTCACCCAAGCCGACTGTGTCGAAGTGCAGTTGCCTCTAGAGGAGCGGGTGAAGGGGCTGATCGCCCATTATCCCCACTGGATTGCTCACCCCCAAGCGCTGAAGGAAAAATTGCTGCCTCTGAAGTCCCGTCTTGGCCAGGCCCGCCTGCAGCGTTGGTTTGAGCTGATCGACGCCCAAGAGTGGCCGCAGTTTGTGCAGGAGTTGCTGGAGCAGCACTACGACCCCACCTATCGACACGGGCTGCAGCAAAACTTCAATCGCCTTCGGGCCCGGATTGAGCTGTCTGACCTTTCCGAGACCAGCCTCAGGGAAGCCGCCGCTCGCCTCATCGAGATGCCGCTTGGATCCCTGGCTAGGTGAGCACAATAAACTCCAAAGCCCGCAACACCTCAAACCAGTCGGAAACTTCCAGCCGAACCGTGGAATCGGCAACCCACCGGCAGCCGGGATAAAAAGACTTGCGGTAGGCGCGAGCGGGATCCTTGTAGTCCACTTCCAATTGAAAGTGATCCGGCAGTGGGCGAGGCCGGTAGGCCGGCAGCCGCCTCAGGGATCCCTCTACACCTTGGCGGATGGCCTGTAGAACCTGCTGCGGATGTGGCGTAATGACCGACTGGCCTATCCCTTTGTGGGTGACCACCGTCTCGATTTGGGCGTCATAAGCTTTCGCTGCGGCACACACCTCCGCATCTCCGGCTACAAACACAACTGGGACTCCCTCATAGGCAGCCGTGAGGCTGACCAGGTGAAACTCGGCGATGGCCTGGCCGTTCAGCCGGATTTGGCTAACTTCGGTGGTGTAGGTGTGGGCGAGGGGGTTGGCAGCAGATCCGGCGCGGGCATGATAGCCGATTAGGAGCAGGGCATCGTAACTGCGATCCAACTCTTGCACCATACAGTAGGGGTGGCCGCTCCAGCCGCGGATGAGTTGCACCGGCTCCGGCAACCGTTCGGGGATGAGGTTCCGCCCGGAGTCATGGGCATCTTTGACTGTGATCTGCATGGCTCCGGCAGCCAGGGATCCCTCACAAGCCGCGATCACTTCTCGGGTCATCTGCTCTCGGAATGGCTCGTAACCCGGCTGGCCGATGGTGGCCTCATCCCAATGGCTGATGCCGGCGATCCCTTCAATATCGGCACTGATATAGACCTTCATGCTTGGCTCAGTAGACTCAGCATTGGATTCTGTTGGGCTTCATCCACCCTCGGATGCCGCTCAACATCGCTCTGGGCAAGGGATCCAAGCCGTTATTTCCCTTGCGAAAGCTGCCCCTGTCTCTGTTACGGATCCCTTCCCTATTCTCAAGAAGCTCGGATGAAGAATAAAGACTCCGTCCCGCTGAGGGGATCAGAGAGCCACCAAAGAAGCAGATACCCCCTGCTGTAACTCCGACAACAATGAGGCCGGACGCCCCTTATAGGGCCAGGCAAAAGCGTGACGAAAGGCTGCTTCCTGGCAGTGTTTGAGCTGCTCGAAATCGATAATGTCGTGGGTTAGCAGGTTTTCGTACTCAAACGGCAGCCGCACATTGTGCAAGCCGGCGTTGTCGGTGCAGATGGCGATATCCACCCCCGCCTCAAAGCAGCGGTCAAAGACAATCTTGAGGGGCTCCAAACTGGGCAGGGTTCCCGTTTTTAGATAGGTGGTGGGACAAACTTCTAGGCATTGTCCTCGCCGTGCCAGCTCCGGCAGCAATTCTGGATAGTGGAGGGGGATCTGAATGCCGTGGCCGATCCGCGAGACATAGGGCAGCAACTGTGGGTAGCAGCCATCCAAAGTTTCGTACAGGTGGGCAGTGGTTTTCAGGCCGCGGGCCAGCGCATACTTGAACAGCTCAATCCACTCGTCCATCCGTTCACCGTAGGGCTTGTCTCCCCCGGCCAGGTCGATGGCACACACATACTCCGACTCGGCGGCAGCTTCCACCATGGCTCGGTTGATGTGGCTGGGCAGGCGTGAATGCAAACAGACGATCTGGGTGGTGACGATGGGATACTCCCGCTGCTGGCTGGCCTGCCCCACCGTCTCGATTACCTGGCGCATCTGCTTGAGGCGCTCCGCCTCATCCAGGCTGGGATCCGTGCGCAGGTAGGGGGTGTAGCGAATCTCTAGGTAGGCCAGATCCTCAAAGATGTAGGCTCCCCGCAGCAGGCGGTAGATAAAATAGGGCAGGGTTTCCAGGGTCTGCACCTGTTCCACCAGCGTGTGCAGCTCCAGGTAATCCTCGAGGGTGTTGCGCGGGCGGGTGTAGAACTCCTCAAACTCGGCATAGGTGGGAAAGCGCTCTGCCAAAGGGGATCCCTGGCGGTGAAAATAGCGCCACAGAATTCGGGGGACAACCGAACCGCCCAAATGACGGTGCAACTCCGCGTGAAGTGCCATAAACGCTCTACAGTGGCCCGCCAGGGGGCAGACTTGGTTTGTTTAAGTACTATTTCTACTCTTATCCTACTCTTATCCAACCGCCTCAGGCTTGTCCAGGTCTAATCCCGCAAGCCCGGCTAGAAGTTTAGATCGTCAAGCCGATCCCCTGCCCATCGTGGTAGGCGGCCAGCAGCAGGTCGGTGGTGGTATCCCAAGCAATCTCGCCCGAGCGCGATAGAGCAATGGCCCCAAAGGAGCGGCGACGTTGGCGGGCCTCTTGAAAAGACTTGGCCATGGCAGCCTTCAGGCTGAGGCCATCTTCCACTCGAATCACAATCCGCGCCGCCAAGCTCTCATCCAAAATATCTTCCCCGACACCAGTACAACTGACCCCCGCCGCCGCACTGGCATAGGTTCCCGCTGGAGTGGCCGAATCGCTCACTCGCCCCACCCGTTCAAACCCCCGCCCGCCGGTGGAGGTGCCGGCACAGATTTGCCCCTGTTGATCCAGCGCCACCGCCCCCACCGTGCCCATGGCCAGAGCAGTGAGAACCCTAGTTGGGGGATGGGTTTGGCGCAACTGCACCCACTCTTGAACCCGCTTGAGAGTGGCCGGGTCATAGACCGGCAACTGCAGCTCCCGCGCCAGCTCTGCTGCCCCTTGTTCGGCCACCACGCGATCCGGGCTTGATTGCAGAGCCTGGGCCATGAGGATGGGATGCTGAACTCGGCTGACGTTGATCACCCCGCTAAAAGACTGGGTGGCCCCGTTCATGAGAGCGGCGCTCATGCGGATTTGCCCATCCGATTGCAAGACCGACCCCGTCCCGGCATTGTAGAGCGGATCATCCTCCAGCAACTGGCAGGCATGCATCACCGCCGCCTCGGCACTCTGCCCAGCCAACAGCAGCTCGTAGGTGCTCTCCACCACCTGCTGCAGGGATCCCCTCACTTTTTCCAGGCTGCTTTCCCCTTCCAGGGCGCTGCCGGCTCCGCCGTGGATGATCAGTTTGGGCTGAGGCATGATGAGATCGGTTACCTTGTGAGAACAGTGGAAGACTATATTTTGATTTTCGGGTACAACATCCACCCATGCATCTGCTCCATCCCAGGGATCCCAACGCAAAGGGAGAGGGAGCCTTAAGATAATCCTGTAGATTTGCTAAGCATAGATACTCAAGGGCGATTCTGGTAAAGGGCTGTCGGATTGCAGCCGGCAGGGATCCCCCTGATGGTATGGCACAAGCGAGGTTACATCCATGGCGCTGCCCAGCTTGCACGAGTTTCCTTGGCTGACCACGGTCATCGCTTACCCTGTGTTGGCCGCCCTATTTATTCCCCTGATCCCAGCACCGGCTGGGGATCCCAGTACCCGCGCCTACGCACAAAAGTTGGCCGAGCGGATCCGCTGGTTTGCTTTGTTCATTGCGGTCACGGATCTGCTGATTCTGCTGGCCGGCTTCTATGTCGGCTACGATCCCGGCCAGACAGGTTTGCAACTGCTGGAGCGCTACACCTGGGTACCCCAAGTGGGCTTGAGTTGGTCGGTGGGGGCTGATGGCCTCTCCATGCCCCTGATCCTGCTCACGGCGTTTATCACTACCCTAGCCATCTTGGCCGCTTGGCCGGTCACCCTCAAACCTCGCCTCTTCTACTTTTTGATGCTGGCCATGTACGGCGGGCAGATCGGGGTGTTTGCCGTGCAGGACATGTTGCTGTTTTTCCTGATGTGGGAATTGGAGCTGATCCCGGTGTACTTGCTCCTCTCCATTTGGGGGGGATACAACCGCCTGTATGCGGCCACCAAGTTCATCCTCTACACGGCTCTCAGCTCCCTGTTTATCCTGGTGGCAGGTCTGGCTATGGCCTTCTACGGGGATCCCATCAGCTTTGACATGACGGATCTGGCCCACAAGACCTATCCGCTCACCTTCCAACTGCTGATGTATGGGGCCTTCCTCATTGCCTATGGGGTGAAGCTGCCCATTTTCCCCTTGCACACTTGGCTGCCTGATGCCCACGGCGAGGCCACTGCGCCGGTGCACATGTTGCTGGCCGGGATCCTGCTCAAGATGGGGGGCTATGCCCTGATGCGCATGAATGCGGGCATGCTGCCGGATGCCCATCTTTACTTTGCGCCGGTGCTGATCGTGCTGGGGGTGGTGAACATCATCTTTGCGGCCCTCACCTCTTTCGCCCAGCGCAACCTGAAACGGAAGATCGCCTACTCTTCCATCAGCCACATGGGCTTCGTGCTCATCGGTATCGGATCCCTGACGGAGATCGGCATGAGCGGCGCCATGCTGCAGATGATCTCCCACGGGCTGATCGGGGCCAGCCTGTTCTTTTTGGTGGGGGCCACCTACGACCGCACCCATACGCTGGAGCTGGAGGAAATGGGCGGCGTTGGCCTGAAGATGCCCAAGATCTTCTCCATGTTCACCGCCTGCTCCCTGGCTTCGCTAGCCCTACCCGGCATGAGCGGCTTTGTGGCCGAGATCATGGTGTTTATCGGCATGGCCACCACCGATGCTTACTCTCTCCCCTTCCGGCTGGTGGTGGTTTTCCTGGCAGCAGTTGGGGTGATCCTGACCCCCATCTACCTGCTGTCGATGTTGCGGCAGATTTTCTTTGGCCCAGAGAACAAAGAGCTCACCGAACACGAAGAGTTGGTGGATGCCGAGCCACGCGAGGTGTTCATCATCGCCTGCCTGTTGATCCCAATCATCGGCATTGGCCTCTATCCCAAGCTGGTGACCAGCCTCTACGACCAATCCACCAACGCCTTGGTGGCGCTGCTGCGGCAGGAGCTGCCTCAAACTGGTGAGACGGTTGCCCAAGCCCCTGCCCTCTACAACAACTGAATAATAATGTTGAATTGAGATGAGAACTGAGGGTCGGAAAGGGATCCACTCCCTTTCTATCCCCTATTGGGCTTGCGGCCCTCACCAGCTTGAACTTGCATCCAGCCAAACAAAGTTGCAATTGTCAGTTGGATCCCTTGGGCAAACGCAGGAGCGGGGATCACCTCTTGGGGATCCTCATGTACTGTCGGCTGCTGCCCGGCAGGGTAGGCGAAAACAACCCTTTCTTCGGGATCCACCACCCACCCCATTTGGCAGCCGTGGGCCAAACCGATCAGGATTTTTTTGACCAGCTTCATTTGATTTTGATTGGGAGAGAAAATCTCGATCATCCAATACGGGCAAAAGGGGATGAGATTTTGAATGGTGCCATCTTCATCCACAGGGATCCGATCCCAGGGGATCACAGAAATATCGGGCACAATCGCATATCCGGCGAAGGTGCAGCGCAGCTCTGGAAATGCCATTCCCAGTTGAGAAGGCTCCAACATCTCGTTAATGAAGCTACCCAGTTTTAGTTGGAGACGGCTATGTTTTCCCTGTGGCATGGGCTTCTGGATAATTTCTCCTTTGATGAACTCGCTGGCGGGCTGAGTTTCCGGCTGTTGTAGAAAGTCTTCCAGAGTTAGAGGCTTGGCAGATAGACTGACCATGGCTTTCTCCCATCACGCTGCTATCCGATTAACAATAGACTGAGAAAGTATCAAAGCTGATCAAATCAAAACAGATCCCTGTCGCGTTGTTGCCATGTCATTTGGCGGTCATAAGGGCTTTTGCCGGAAAACAAACCCATTAGCGGCCCCAAAATGGCCCCAAACACAAAACCGCCCGCATGGGCCCAATAGGCAATCCCCCCACCCTGCATACCGATGTTGGTAGGCGTCTGTAGGCTGGCAATGCCGTAGAAGGCTTGCTGGATGAACCAAAAGCCTAGGAACACCCAAGCCGGAACGTAGAGGGTTGTGATGAAAATACCCAAGGGCACCAGGGTCAGAATCTCGGCCCGTGGAAAACGCAAAATATACGCTCCCAATACGCCAGCAATAGCGCCGCTTGCCCCCAGTGAAGGAATGGGGGATCCCATGTCGAAAAACCACTGCGTTAATGCAGCCAAAGCTCCGCAAGCCAGGTAAAAGATGAGGTAGCGCACATGGCCCAAGCGATCCTCAACGTTGTTGCCGAAAACCCACAAAAAAAGCATGTTCCCGCCAATGTGGAGAAAGCCCCCATGCAGAAATTGTGAGGTGAATAGGGTTATCCATTCCGGACGCGACGAAGAGGTGAGCTCCCCTCGAAAACTGGCCGTCAACTCTGTCGGTACCACTGCCCACTCCCGGAAAAAAGCTGCCAGCTCTTGTGGCGACAGGGTTAGCTGGTACAGAAAAATTAAGATGTTAACGATCACCAGGGCATAAGTGACATAGGCTGTGCGGGTGGTTGGGTTGCGATCTTGCAGGGGTACCACAGTTCAGATCCGGTTGACGTCACCCTCTAGCCTAACCTGTCCTTTCCCACCCCCCCAGGCTCACCTCTAAGCCCCTACCTGAGGCTACACTGGGGTAGTCGGCTGGGAGCTATGCTTGCAGACGGATCCCTTGCCGACGAACGCATCTCGGCCAAGCTCGCTCGGCAGAGAATGGACTACAAGATAAGGATTTAGAGGAGTGGATTGATGCCCGAGGTTGAAAGCGCCACTGCCCCGCTCAAGTTTTTGATCGTCGAAGATCATCCAGAGGTGGCTCAAAACAACTGTGAGTGGCTGCAACGCATTGCAGCAGATGCTCAATGTATTACGGTCACCAATCCCATGGACGCCATCCTGCGCTTGCAGCGGGAACAACCGGACTTGGTTGTAGCCGATCTGCTCTACGGTCAAACCAGCGGGGAGCAGTCTGCCGAGCCTGGCCTAGAGTTCCTGCGTCATATCTTTGAGAACTACCCCACCTTGAATGTGATGGCCTATTCCAGCGAGCCGCTGCTGCTCACTCCATTGGTGGGCCTGATCAGCAAACACCAGGGTGGGTTTGCCGCGGTCAACAAAATGGAACGGCGCACCGTGTTTTTGGAGGGGGCCAAAAGTGCCCTCAATGGAGAATTGCGCATGCCGCGGGAGTTGCGCGGTCTTACGAAGCTGACGGAACGAGAAATTGAGGTCTTGAATTTGCTCTGCAAAGAAGCCCTCACCGACCAAGCCATTGCCGATCGCATTCACACCAGCAAGAAGACCGTACAAAACTGTATCCAAAGGCTCAAAGAAAAGCTAGATATTTTCGGCTCTGAGGATGAGATCAACGCCCGCATTGCCATGTGCATGACAGCTGTTCAGAAAAAGATTATCCAGTGGTAAAGGCTGAAGGCCAGCAGTGACTTGCATCTGCGGCCAGCTCCAGCTTGGGGTACTGGCAAAGGCTTAGTCAAAGCCAGAAGAAGAGAGGCGGAGCTCTCCGGCTGCCATTTTCCAATTCTTCCAGCCATCAGACAGCTTTCAACTGGGATCAGCGGATCCCCAGTGCAGAGGCAAACACGCTGTGGCCCACTATGGCCTCTACCAAAACACTGATGGCAAACCCCAGCATGGCCAGCCGTCCGTTCCATCGCTCGGCCTTCTCCGTCCAGCCAATCTCCCACTCCGGCGGGGTATCGCCGTCTTGACCGTACTGCGGCACGTACCGCGGGCGACCGGCGCCTTCCCAGCCAGCAGGGCGCTTGGAGTTGAAGAAAGCCATCGAGCCAATCACAACAGCGGCCACCAGCCCGGCCACCATGACGGCAATGTAGGGGAGGAAGGGATTGTCAAGCATCATCGGACTGTCGAGATAGGGATTGAAGGGTGAAAAAGCTCCCAAAAAGGGTAGAGCTGTAACATCTCAAAGCCGAAGAGAAAGTCTGTGAGATGTCCAATGTGGCTCTACCGAAAAGTTCTTCGACAAATTATTGCAGGTTATTGCAGACCTAGCCACTGGGCGAGAGTGCTGGCAAAAACACTGTGGCCCAGCACCGCTTCTGTAGCAATGCTGATCACCAAGCCCAACATGGCCAAGCGTCCATTCCAACGCTCCGCTTGCTCTGTCCAGCCTGGGATCCAGTCGTTGGTGGTGTCGTAGTACTGGGCAACAGAAGCGGAGTCCAAGCGAGAAGGGATTCTGGGAGACGATTGCATTGCTAATACCTCGTATTGGTTGCTGTAACCAAACTTAACACAAAGTTACATTTTGTGACAAGTTTCGCTTTCAGGTCAGGGCGGAAGGGATCCCTGGCCGTTGCAACGGTTTGGGCAGAGGGGTTGGCCGAGGGCTGGCCGGAAGCGATGTCATACTGAGGGAAGCAGGCCTTTTGCGCAGACTATGGCGGTATCCCCCCTTTCTTCTTTCAAGCTTGATCATTCTTTCGACCTGGCTGCCCAGGTGCGGTCAGATTTTCCGATTTTGCAGCGCCAGATCAACGGCCACCCGCTGATCTACTTTGACAACGCTGCCACTTCTCAAAAGCCACTGGCAGTCCTGCAGGCGATGGATCATTACTATCGACACTGCAATGCCAACGTGCATCGCGGGGTGCATACGCTGAGCAACGAAGCCACAGATGCCTATGAGGGGGCGCGGGAAAAGATCGCTCGTTTTGTGAACGCGCCTTCTCCTCAGGAGATCATTTACACCCGCAATGCCAGCGAAGCCATCAATCTGGTGGCCTACAGTTGGGGCTTGAGCCATCTGGAGCGGGGGGATGAGATCGTCCTCTCGGTGATGGAGCATCACAGCAACCTGATCCCGTGGCAATGGGTGGCCCAAAGGACGGGAGCCCACCTCAAGTTCATCCAGATCACGCCAGAGGGAGAGCTGGATCTGGAGCACTACCGGTCTTTGCTCAGCGACCGCACCCGCTTGGTGGCGGTAACCCAGGTCTCCAACATGCTGGGATCCATCAATCCCGTCCAGGAGATGACTGAGCTGGCCCATCGCTACGGGGCCAAGGTTCTGCTGGATGCTTGCCAGAGTGTGCCCCACATGCCTGTGGATGTCCAGGCGCTGAATTGCGATTGGCTGGCCTTTTCGGGGCACAAGATGTGTGGCCCGACGGGGATCGGCGTCCTCTACGGCAGGCGGGAGCTGCTGCGAGCGATGCCTCCCTTTTTGGGCGGGGGAGAGATGATCGCCGATGTGTACTGGGATCACGCCACCTATGCGGATATCCCCCACAAATTTGAAGCCGGTACGCCGGCGATTGCCCAGGCGGTGGGGTTAGGGGCAGCCGTAGATTACTTGAGCCAGATCGGTCTGGAGCGGGTTCATGCCCACGAACAAAGGTTGATTGCCCACCTGTTGGACGGGATCCAGCGCATAGCGGGTATTAGGGTTTATGGCCCCAAGGATCCGGCGCGACGGGCAGGGCTGGTCAGCTTTTCGGTGGAGGCCGTCCATCCTCACGACCTGTCTACCTTGCTGGATGAGCAGGGCATTGCCGTTCGAGCAGGGCACCACTGCACTCAGCCTCTCCATTGCTATTTGGGAGTACAGTCCACTGCCCGAGCCAGTGTTTACCTGTACAACACCTTGGCGGAGGTGGATCGCTTTTTGGACGTGTTGGCAGAAGCGGTGGAGTTCTTCAGCGTTGCCCTAAGCTAGGTCGTGTTGATCTTAAAGCAGTACCGACATCTATTTTCTCGTTTTGACAAATTGGCAAGAAACTTCTTGAGTTTTCTCTATCTCGTCAGTGCTCTCTTTTGGCTCAAATATAAAGATCAACACAACCTTGCATTCCTCCCGACCCTCGCCCTGTGGGCAGAGGGCAGGGCTCCTGTGGCTTCTAGCTGAATCTCTAGCGGACGGAGTAGGCTGCTGAGACGGCAGGCAACTGCAGGGAGAGGGATCCCAGCGGGGCCAAGGTGGTGCCGGGGTAGTAAAAAGCGAGGATTTGCGCCGCGTTAAACCCCTGCCGAGCCAGGGTATAGGAGCCGTACTGGCTCAAGCCCACCCCATGGCCGAAGCCGCCGCCGATAAAGCGATAGCCCGCCAATCGCTCCCCTTGTTTGAGAGGCTCTATCCGAAACAGGGTGCTGTACAGGCGGGGAAAAGCCAAGCGCACCTGATCTTTGCGCAAAAGAATGGAGTGGATCCCTTCTGCCGTCTGCAAGTCCAATTGCATCGCCTGCACCCGGCCACTGGCGGAGCGCTCCAGGATCTGCATTCCCGCGATGCTGCTCCAAGTGGGCATGGGGATCCCCAGGTAGTCTTGGCCGGCGCGCAACTGGGTGTTCAGCTCCTCCAGAGATAGGGAGAACTCCCAGCGGAATAGGCGGGATACCCCTGCTTCGTTGAAGCCCTCTCGTTGGGCCAAAAACGCCTGGAAGCTGCTCTCCTGCCGCAAATCCAAGGGCTTACCCGGTTGATGGGCAATATCCGCTTGCCGGCGCAGGTAGGGGCGCGGATCCCCGTCCCAAACATCTTCAAAGGCCGCCGAGATGCCGCCATTGGTAGAGGAATAGACAGCATCCACCAGCTCGCCATTGTAGGTGAGCACCAGGCCACTGGTTTGGCGAATGGCTTCGTCTGCCCGTGGGTGAGTTCCGGTCAACCCCTTGTAAACCTGGCAATGGGTATTGGCGCAGAGCTGATAATCGTCAACCTGAAAGCGGTGGAGGTTCTTGAGGGCGTAGGTGCGCGCCAAAATCGCCTGGGCGGCCATCGCGGCAAAAGGGGCCCCTGGCCCCACCTCGTGGGGAACTACCCCCCGCAAATAGGTTTCCAGAGGCACGGCATTGACCACAGTGTAGCTGCCGTAGGCATTGGGCTGAAAGGTGATGGATCCGGCATAGTAGTGGTCGTTCACCCGTAGATAGCCGGCATCAGAGGTCACCCTGAGGCGGGTGCGGTGGTAGCGAAAGTGTTCATGGATCCAGCTCAGCTCCGCCCGTTCTCGCCGCTCCTGCACCTCGAGCCGCACATGGGGGATCCCTTCTTTCTGGGCATACTGCTGAATCTGGGCCAGTTGTTGCGGGGTGTAGGCGCGGCTGGCCCACACCTGCCATTCTTGCGGCTGGGCGATCTCGGTGCTAATGCCCAGAGACTGCCAATGGTTGGCATTGGCCTCGGCACTCTCAAAGCTTTTGTGGCTGCTGAGAATTAGACGATATACGGTTTCCGGGGAGGTCAGGGCGTGATTGACAATGCCAATGCTGACCCGAGGCGTTCGCTGCGTTTGGGTGCTGCCGTCTGCTTGGGCAAATTCCAGGGTGAGAAGGGATCCCGTCGGCGCTGCCAGCTCCACCTGATCCGTCTCAGAACGGCCAAAGCGTTGCACAATGCCTATGTGCAGGATTGGGTTTTCGGGGGTGGCCGCCGTGGCAAAGGTCTCTTCGCCAACGCCGGTCGCGTCGGCGGCATGGAGCGCCAAGGCCGTCAGCAACAGGCCCAAGCCGGAAATGAGGGTGCTCTGCTTGCAGGACGAAGTCCTTGAAAACCGGCGAGGTTTGGCAGTGGGAGGCTGACAACTGGCCATGGCCGCTTTATCCTAAAACACACCCTGTCGATTTTACCCGCATCTTTTCTGGCCCACCTGCAGTGGTCGCGTTAGCGGTGCGGAGCACCATGGATGCTTTTCCTCGCATGTCTGTTCCCGACGACGGGTTCCCAATCGCCACGGCGGGACGCCGCCCCTCTTTGCACAAGGGATCCGGCTGGCGGCTGGGCTGGGATCCCACCCGTTCCCCTTTTGTTGCCCTGGTGGGGGGAGAAACCTGGGCGCTGGAGCTCACTCAGGAGGAGTGGCAAGCGTTTGTGCAGGGGGTGCAGCGCCTGCAGCAGGATATGAAGGCCATCGCATCCCAACTGATGGCGGAGGAGGGCATTACGCTGGAGCAGACTTGCCCTGCTTTGACGTTGATTGCCAGCGGCAGCGCCACCGCCTGGGGCCTCTACGTGCAATTGCATCAAGGCCGGCGCGGAGAAGGTTTTTGGCCTGCTGATGTTGTCCCTGAGCTATGCCAGGCCCTCGCCCAATGCTTTCAGGAAGCTCTCTAGCCCCCTGAAGCCTGCAGTCTGGATCCCTGCCCAGGGTTTTTGGGGCGAAGCTACAACCCCTTGATTCCCTTCAGCGCCTGAGAGAACTGATGGATCTGCACCATCTGCACACTTACATTCGTCCCCGACAGCTTGAGGACTTGACCGCCTGGGATCCCGGCTGGAACTGGCTGGCCGGGGGGACTTGGCTCTTCTCCCAGCCGCAACCCCACCTGCGGGGACTGGTCGATTTGCATCCTCTGGGCTGGAATGAGCTGGAAATCAGCGCAGAAGGGCTAAAACTGGGGGCAACCTGTACCTTCCAGCAACTGCTGCAATACCCTTGGCCGCCCCATTGGCCGGGGATCCGCGCCCTGTGCGAGGGAATGGCATCTTTGGCCTCTTTCAAAGTGGCCCATCTGGCAACGATAGGGGGAAATCTCTGTCTGGCCCTGAGTGTCGGTGTCGTAGCGCCCGTGTTGATCGCCCTTGAGGCCACCTACACGCTGATCGATCTGCAGGGATCCCTGCGCCACATCCCCGCTCAGGACTTTCAAACCGGCCCCCAACAAACTCTGCTGCAGCCGGGGGAAGCCTTGCGATCCATCTGGATCCCGGCCCAACGCCTGCGCAGCCCCAGCACCTTTCAGCGGCTCGGCATCACCCAAACGGATCCCGCCCTGGTGATCGTTGCCGGATCGCGCGATCCCGACTCAGGCAACTATCGCTTCGGGCTCAATGCCGCCCTTTCGCCCCCACAACTGATCCAGATGGGATCCCGGCCCAATCCAGAACACCTTCCCCAACTTTTGGCAGAGCAAGCCCACGGCTGGATCGCGGATTTTCGGGCCAGCGCCCTTTACCGCCAACGCATGAGCGAGGTATTGATTCGCCGCTGTATAGACATCTTGGGCTAATCGGGGTATTGCCTCATCCCAACAGGGGGCTGAGAACGACGTACTCATCCTGCCAAAGCTCCCGCCGCTCTGAAAGTAAAGGTTTTAGGCGTGGGTCAGTGCCCCAGTTTGAATCGAAATGACCATAAGTCTGACATTCCCGTCCATAGGATTGAGATAGCCACAGGCAAAAATTCATCTGTTGCTGTTCCAAAAATGGGTAACACATAAAAGTTTGGGGCAGTAGCAACTGGCAGTGTCACCCCATAGACAGCCGCGAAAACAGTTCACAGTGAACTCAGATTTATCTGGCCTTAAAACTTGAAGCCAGTTTACAAAAAATTTACCTACAGTTGATATCCAGTGGGGTTTTGGATTCAGGAGTTCACATGATTTGATGAGGAAAGTTTTGGGTCTGCGAAGGGTAACCTGAGACCAAGAAAAGGCTTGAATACCAGGGCAAGATCCTTCGGGTTTAGCCGGGTGCCTGATTTCTCCCAAAGTGGGGCTGAGGCTGTCATGAATCGGTTTTCCCTTCATGAAGTCTATCTCAGGAGAATCCTTTTCCGTCTGGCCACTGCAGCTCCTCGTGGCATGACATTGATCGAGTTGCTTGTGGTCATTGTGATTGTCGGTACTCTCTGCGCGGTGGCCATTCCCAACCTGCTTAACCACATTCGCCGTTCCAGAGTTGCTGAAGCCCAAACAGCTTTGGCGACCGTTGGCCGTGCTTCGGAAATCTTCCGCATGGACTTTACGGTTTATCCCTCCGGCTACGCCGATATTGAATTCGGAGGGATCCACGGGGATCGCTATTTACAAGATCCCTGGCAAGCCTACAACTACCGTCTTCCCGAAGTTGTTCCTCCCACACCTGGCCCAAGCGGCATTCGTTGGATGACTGAGTCTTACACCTACACAACTGCTGGTGGGGATCCCCTGCGCTGTGACATTGGCCTCGGGGATCGCCAGCAAGAGGTTCTGGTCTCTGGCTACGACCTGCACAACTCCTGCAACCTTTATCATTGACTTGCCTGGGCGAGATTTGGCGGCTTGAGGAGACGGGACTGGGCGGACTTGAACCGCCGACCTAGCGCTTAGGAGGCGCTTGCTCTATCCATCTGAGCTACAGCCCCTTGTCGGACATCCTACCGATCTTAGCCCCCATCCCAGATTACAGCCCTTTTGCAGATGAAGTGGTGCTCAGCCAATTCTTAACGCGCTCCGACTGGGGTTGGTGTTATTCTGAGAGCGCCTTTGAGGGAGGGCGGAGCTTTGTCTGGCGATTTGCTGATCCGAAATGCTGAGCTGCTGGTGCCGGAAGGGGATCCCTGGCGGGGAGATGTGCTGGTGCGGGAGGGGCGCATTGCCCAAATCGGCCCAAACCTCTCGCCAGAAGGGGTGGCAAGGATCATTGACGCTGAGGGCCATACCCTGATGCCGGGGGTTATCGATCCCCAAGTTCACTTTCGCGAGCCTGGCCGCGAGCACAAAGAAGACCTGCAGACGGGATCCTGGGCCTGTGCCCGGGGCGGGGTGACCAGCTTTTTGGAGATGCCCAACACCGACCCCCTGACGATTGACCAAGCGACGCTGGATGACAAGCTGGCCCGTGCGGCCAGCAAGTGTGTAGTCAATTACGGCTTTTTTATCGGGGCCACTGCCGATAACCTAAAAGAGCTGCAAACGGTGCAGGGAGCCTGTGGCATCAAAATCTTCATGGGATCCATGCATGGCCCCCTCTTGGTGGATGATCAGGCGGCGCTAGAACGGATTTTCGGGGAAACGGATCCCAACTTTTTAATTGCCGTCCATGCCGAAGATTTGTCTCGCATCACAGCTCGTAAGGCCCTGTTTGCCGGACGCACAGACGTAGCTGTTCACTCGCAAATTCAGGACGAGGAATCGGCCCTGATCGCCTCACGGCGGGCTTTGGACTTGGCCACCCGCTACCGCCATCGCCTACACATTTTGCACCTTTCCACCGGTCTAGAGGTCGAGCTGCTGCGCCAGCACAAGCCAGCTTGGGTGACGGCAGAGGTGACCCCCCAACACCTACTGCTCAGCACCGCCGATTACGCTCGTCTGGGATCCCTGGCCCAGATGAACCCCCCCCTGCGGGATCCCGCTAACCTGGCCCAACTGTGGCAGGGGCTGCACGACGGGATCCTGGATTGCATTGCCACCGACCATGCCCCTCATACTTTGGAAGAAAAGGCTCAGCCCTATCCCCACTCCCCTTCCGGTATGCCCGGCGTGGAAACCGCTTTGCCTCTGATGTTGACGGCAGCCCAGCAGGGGCGTTGTACGCTGGCGCAGGTGGTGCGGTGGATGTGTGAGGCGCCGGCCCGCCTCTACGGGATCCCTAACAAAGGACGACTGCAAGTGGGCTACGATGCTGACTTGGTGTTGGTGGATCGCCATACCCCCAAGCCGGTGCGGCGAGAAGAACTGTTGACCAAATGCCGCTGGAGCCCCTTTGAAGGGTGGGAGCTGGTAGGCTGGCCACTGCTAACCCTCGTGGGCGGGCAGATCGCCTTTCAAAATGGCCGTGTGGATCCCTCGGTGCGGGGAAAGGCCCTGCAATTTCAGCGCTAGCCAGGGATCCCTGGCGTTCTATCTATTCCATCTAAAAGTCATCATCCATACCCTGGCAAACTGTTGGCCAAGATTGGGATCCCGAGATCTGTCTCCTTTCTAGGCTCTAGCGTTCCGCATCACCGAGGGGAGCGGGCTCCATCACCAGAGGCGCTGCGGTTCTATTCACCTTGCAGGGCAGAATGCGGTTTAGAAAGCCGAGGATCCCCCAAACCCAACTGACGGTGATCACCCAAAAGATCCACAGCCCGCTTGCCCACGGTTGCGGCAAGTCCAAGGCCATCCCCCCAATCATCGGGCCAAGGGCAAACCCCGCCGACCAACAAAGAGAGTTGACCGACAGATACACTCCCCGCAAGTGATCCGGTGCCAAATCCGCCACCAAAGCAGAGGCAGAGGGGTTGTAGCTCACCAACGCCAAAGAGAGCACCGCCAGCGCCAAGACTGCCACCACCGACCCCAATCCCGCCGCCAGACCGCTAAGCCAAACCAAAAGAAATCCCACCCCCCACATCAGGGCGGATCCCTGCAACCCTTGAATGCGCGTCCGGCGATTCAGCCAACGGGCCACCGGCATCTGCAGCAGAGCAACCAAGGCCCCATGTAAGGCAAACAAAATGCCGATTTGCACCTCTGGGATCCCTACCCCATTGCGGAAGTAGAGGGGCATGCTGCTGCTGAGCTGAGCGACATAGGTGGTGAACAGGATATTCGACAGGCCAAACACCAAGAGGGAGCGATCCCTGAGAGCGGTTTTCCAACCTGCCAACACCGGCTCTGCTGCCGGACAAGTCGCCCGAGTTTCCCGGATAAAAAACCAAAGCACCGCCAGAAAGATCAGAAAAGTGACACCATCGATCACAAACAAGAGCCGATAGGCCCCCGTCAGAGCCACCAGCGTGCTGGCCATAGCCACCCCAAGGCTGAGGCCCAAGTTGTCCCCCAGACGGTTGAGGGCGTAGGCTTCGTTGCGCTGCTCGCGGGTGGTTAGATCCGCTACAATCGCTTCTGCAGGCGGCCAGTACAACCCCTGCCCCAAACCTGCAGCCACATTGGCCAGAGCAAAACTCCAGAAGTTATGGGAGAGCGCAAACCCAAACGACCCCAAGCTGGAAATGGCCAGGGAGAGGATCAAAGTGGAGCGGCGCCCCCAAGCTCCATCGGCCATCGAGCCGCCCAGGATGCGGCCAAACACCCCGGCAAAAGCCATAATGCCCAGCCCCAAGCCCACTTGGGTGGCGGTCAGCCCTACCTGATTGACAAAAAAGAGGGTGGCATAAAACAGGGTAAAGCCGGTTCCGGTTTGGGAAAGCAGCCGACCGACAAAGATTAGCCAAACCTGAAAACTGAGCTTCGGCCACCAAGAAGGGATCCGCATGTTGGGTGCAGTGGGGGAGGGCCTACCTAGCCTACGGGATCCCGTTCACCGACGCCAGGGCAAGAACCCTGCTCCGACTCTGACAGGTAAGCTGAAAATCTGCCAAGCCAAGCCTGATGTTCGTTACCGGAAGGCTCTTCACCCAGCGAACCAGCAGACAGGGCAACCCATTCCCCCAACTCCAGATATTCGCTCAACAGCCGCGCCAACTTATAAACTCGATAATCGAGCTGCACCAAGCTACTTTTCATCTGCCCCAAAACACCCAGTCCTCTTCTAAGCCGACTCAACGCTTTTCCCAAAACTTGCTGAGCAGGAAGCCAGTCCCTGCCTCGCCACAGCCGAGCCGTAGCTCCCTTTTGCCCACAACAGGGTGCCTGTAGCTCAGCCGCAGACCTGGACAAGGCTGGAAAAAGCTGTGCCTTACAGTCCTAACATTAACAATCGTAAAACAATTGCAAATAAAAAGTCATCCACCTGCTTGCCTTGCAGGAGCCAACCCAAGCGCTAGACCAAGAGAGCCGCGGTTTTTTTCAAGTCAGCACGGGTGTCTTTGGGGCAAGGGATCCATCCGACAAGCGCTAACCGGCTGCTGGTTGCTTCTAGCTGACGGCCACGGGCGACTTAGCCGCAGCAGCAGCGCGATTTTCCTCTTCCTCAGGAGGGACAACGGAAAACTCGATGTGATTGAGCAGGGTGGTCACGAAGGCGAAGAGCAGGAAAGGCAGGGAGATCACCAAAATCAGAGCAATGGTGAGAAAAGCGTAGAGGGGGCTATTCATCAGGGAGAGGGCAGCGGCCAAGCTGGCAAAGATGACAATCAGCCAAACGATGATCTGGCCGTAGATATCTCCAAAGGAGAGGGTGCAGGTGAAGCGGTAGCGGGTGTGGGTGTTCATGGCAGTTCCTCTGGATAGCCTGGATGGTTCGATCCTAAGGACAGATCAAGCCCCATCCTGAGAAATATGTCGAGATTTTAGACGAGAGACGAGGAGATGCCTCTCTTTGCTAAGAAATATCTCAAGAATCGGCTGAGAAAGAGGGGATCCGCCGTCTGGAAAGGGGCAGGATGCTACCCTCGAGATTGGGAACCGTCTCTTGCAGGCAGCAGCCATGTGTATTTGTATTCACTGCTACTATGTGGATCGCTGTACCACCTACCATGCCGTGGAAGCGCAGCATCAGCAACCTCATCTCACACTGACGCCGGATTTTGAGCCGCAGGGCCCCCAGATCAATGTCAATATCCGCAATGGGGGCACCGAGATGGAATGGGATGTGGTGGGCTGCCAGAGCTTTCGCGAGGAACGGAACAAGTGGGCGCGGCTCCGTCCCTACGAGGTGGTTCCCACGTGAGATCCTAAAACGGCCTGGATTTTACAGAAAGTTTCTTGCCCGGCCAGGTTAGAACTCTTTGGTTCGGTTCTCCCAGCCTGGGAGGGTTTATCTGGGCGGGGGATGTTTTTGGCGAGTTTCGAGAGATTGGAAGACTATGGTGCTGACCTCAAGCCCCGCAGCGCTGCCGGTGGATGCCCGCCAACAGGTGAGTCGGCTCATGCAGCGCCTACAAGATGACATCTGTGCCCGTCTGGAGGCCCTGGACGGAAAAGCCAAGTTTCGGGAAGACCGTTGGGAACGCCCTGGAGGAGGGGGTGGGCGCTCGCGGGTCATTCAGCAGGGAGATGTGTTTGAGCAGGGGGGGGTCAATTTTTCCGAGGTGTTCGGATCCCATCTGCCCCCTTCGATTCTGAAACAGCGTCCAGAAGCGGCAGGGCATCCTTTCTACGCCACAGGCACCTCTATGGTGTTGCATCCTCGCAACCCCTATGTGCCGACGGTACACCTGAACTATCGCTATTTCGAGGCGGGGCCGGTTTGGTGGTTTGGGGGCGGGATGGATCTCACCCCCTATTACCTGTTTGAGGAGGATGCGGCCCATTTTCACCGCACCGCCAAGGCAGCCTGTGACCGCTTGGATCCCGCCTACTACCCGGTTTTCAAGATTTGGTGCGATCGCTACTTTTTCCTACCCCATCGCGGCGAGGCGCGCGGTGTTGGCGGCATTTTCTTCGACTATCAGGATGAACGCCCTGGGCTGCTCTATCGGCCCGAAGGTCAGGCGGAAGGGGATCCCGAACAACTGGCTTCTGAGCCACCATCGTTACAGGTGCGGGTGGGATCCCGCAGTTGGGAACATCTTTTCCAGTTGGTGCAAGCCTGTGGCGAAGCCTTCTTGCCGGCCTATGTGCCGATTGTGGAGCGGCGGCAGGGGATGGAATGGGGGGAGAGAGAACGGCAATTCCAGCTCTATCGTCGCGGGCGCTACGTGGAGTTCAACTTGGTCTATGACCGCGGCACGATCTTTGGACTCCAGACCCAGGGCCGCACCGAGTCGATTTTGATGTCTTTGCCGCCATTGGTGCGCTGGGAATATGGCTACGAGCCGCAACCGGACACGTGGGAAGCCAAGCTCCATCAGGTGCTTCGCCAGCCCCAGGATTGGGCGTAGGCCGGCCATACCTTGTCTCCGCCTTTGAGGATCCGCTGCGTGCCTTCTTCTTTGCCCCTCACCTACCGCTTTCAGCCGCCTCGACAGGTCGGCTTGGGATCCGCACCTGTGTTGGTGATGCTGCACGGGATCGGCAGCCACGAGGGGGATTTGTTCCAGTTGGCCCCCTATCTGGATCCCCGGTTGGCGGTGATTAGCTTGAGAGCCCCTATTCCGTGGAGTGGAGGCGGGTTTGCCTGGTTTGAAATGGCCTGGACGCCAGAAGGGCTGGTGGGGGATCCCCAGCAAGCGCGCAATAGCCTCCAGCTCCTGAGCCGCTTTCTAGAACAGACGCTGCCCAGTGGGATCCCGGGTATTGCCTTGGATCCCAGCCAGGTGTATTTGCTGGGGTTCAGCCAGGGGGCGATCATGAGCCTGTATTTGGCTCTGACCCAGCCGGAGAAGCTGGCAGGGGTGGTGGCGATGAGTGGGCGTTTATCTCCAGAGATCCTGGCCGAGGCGGTGGAGCCGGAGCGGATGAAACACCTGGCCATCTTGGCAGTTCATGGCACTGCCGATGCTGTTTTGCCGATTGCTTTTGGCCGCCAGATCAGGGATTATTTTGCCCCGCTGCCACTGAACTTTACCTATCGCGAGTACGAGATGGGCCATGAAGTTTCCCCGGAGAGCCTGCGGGATATTCAGGTGTGGTTGCAAAATCTATTGGATAGGAGAGATTCGGAAGTGAAAACCTGAAGAAGTTTGACCCAATTGGGATGACCCTAATTCAGGTGTTGAGCAAGGCTGTGCAGCACTTAGCAAGCTCCTCAATGGCACAGCTCCGGTTCTCGCCATCTTCAGGGTTTCGAGGGGCAAGTGATAGGGATCCCTGCCCCATTCAGCTAGAAATCGCAGGAGCCCCGCACTGTACCCGCAGGGTCAGTGTCGGGAGGAATGCGGAAGTTATGATAGAACCATGACCCAAGTCCTGACCGTCTCCTGCAAGCTCAAGGTGTCCCAGTCGCAAGCC